>JAFZLB010000052.1 GCA_017551665.1 Lachnospiraceae bacterium | reverse complement strand
TAATCCAGCCGTATGTTTAAATGTACGAGTGGTTTCCACTTTTTTACAGATCGTATGTTCTATTTTGGCGCTGTTTGTAAGAGTAAATTCCACTCCGTATGGACCTGGTTTCAGAGTGGAATTTACTTTTTCACTTCACCTTCCGCCGCTTCCTGCGCAAGACGGAGGCAGCCCTTGATGCCCTGCTCGCCCCGCAGGGACGCGGGGACGATGTAGTGATCGATGTCCCGCAGCTGTTTGGTGTCAATATAACCATTGATCAGGGAAAGCGTCTTTTGGCGGATTGACGGAAAAAGCGCGCTCCGTTCCATGACGCCGCCGCCGAGAATGATGACCTCGGGGCTTAGCATCATCACCGCCGTCACCATCGCCTGGGCCAGATATTCCGCGATGAGATCAAAGACGGCATCCCCGTCGGCAAGTTCCTTCCCGGCCTTTCCCGTCCGCGCTTCGATCGCGGGGCCCGCGGCCATGCCCTCGAGGCAGGTGCCGTGCGAGGGACAGACGCCGGAAAAGGTATCGTCCTTCCGCGGACGGATGAGGATGTGTCCGGCCTCCGCGTGCTGCATCCCGTGCAGGAGACGCCCCTCCGTCATGACGCCGGCGCCGATGCCGGTACCGACGGTGTAATACACGGCGTTTTTCACACCCCTGTACGCGCCGTAGGTCACTTCGCCGAGCAGCGCGCCGTTGACATCCGTATCAAAGCCCACCGGTACGCCGAGCGCTTCCCGGAAGGCACCGGCAAAATCAAACATCCGCCAGGCTTCCTTGGGGGTTTGCAGGATATGGCCGTAAGTTTTGCTCTCCCGGTTCAGATCCACGGGGCCGAAGCAGGCGATGCCGAGTGCTTCAATCTCCCGCTCCCTGAAATACGAAATCAGTGCGGGCAGTGTCTCTTCCGGCGTTCCCGTGGGAATGACGCCGCGTTCCAGAATATTCCCGTCTTCGTCGCCGACGGCACAGACCATCTTTGTGCCGCCCGCTTCCAATGCGCCCAATCTTGCCATAGCCCTCCTTTCCTCCCCCAGAAAACCGCGGGGTGCTCAGTCCTGGCCGGTCAGCAGCTGCAGATCCCTCGTCAGATCCAGGAACACCTCCAGTACCTTGGGGTCAAACTGCGTGCCCTGTCCCTTTCGCATGATGTCCATGGTCGAGGAAATCGGTTTGATGCCGGGCTTGTACACACGGTCCTCAAACAGCGCGTCAAACACGTCCGCCACGGACATGATGCGTGCGCAGAGCGGAATCTCCTCCCCCGCTTTGCCCGTCGGGTAGCCCTTGCCGTCCCAGCGTTCGTGGTGATACAGCACGATATCGTGTATGACATCGATATAAGAGTTGTCCGCGATTTTCTTCAGCGTCTTGTCGATGATGTCCGCGCCGTAGAGCGGATGCTTTTTGATTTCCTCAAACTCCTCTTCCGTCAGTTTGCCGGGCTTTTGCAGAATGTAATCCGGCACGTGGATTTTGCCGATGTCATGCAGCGGCGCGGCCTTGATGGTGTTCCGGATGTATTCGTCCGTCAGGATGTCGGTATAGATGCCGCGCTTCTTCAGTTCAAAGGCGATGAGCTCCACATAGAGCTGTGTCTGACGCACGTGGTTCCCGGTGCCTTCGTCCCTAAACTCGATCATGTCCGCGAGGCCGATCAGCAGCGTTTCCTGCATCTCGTCGATCTGCTCCATGCGCTGCGTCAGCTCCCTGGCCTGCGTCCGAATCATGTTTTCCATCCGGATGCGGCTTTCCTGCTGTTCCAGCACGCGCTTGACACGGTTGATCAGCACCGCGGGCACAAAGGGCTTCCGCACAAAATCCTGCGCCCCGTCCGCAAAGCAGCGGGCCTCGATATCGGGATCCACCTCCGATGTCAGAAACACGACGGGCACATCCCGGACCGCCGGCATTTCGCGGATTCTGCGGAAAGTCTCAAAGCCGTCCATGCCGGGCATGCGGATGTCCATCAGCACGAGCTTCGGTTTGTGCAGCTCCAGATAGCCCAGCGCGTCACTCCCGCTTTTTGCGGTGTCAATCCTTGCAAGGGACTTCAGCACTTCCCGCGCCACCATGTGATTGATGTGATCATCATCGACGATCAGGATCACCGGGAGATCATTCTGTTCCGGTTCCATTTGCATTGTCCTTTCCTGTCAGCAGACGCCGCTTTCTACCGTTCAAAAAATTCGTTGATTTTCTGCCGGATCTCCGTCTGCGGCAGCGATTTCAGCAGATAGTTGGCCGGTCCGAGTTCCATCACCCGGAGGATGGCCTGCCGGTCGTTTTTGGAGGTCAAAAACATCACGGGAATGTCCTTGGTGTGAGACTCCCCCCGCAGCATTTCCAGAATCTGCGGACCGTTGATGACCGGCATCTCATAATCCAGGAGAATGAGATCCACCTCCGTCGTCACCAGCATCTGCAGGGCGGTCATCCCGGTATTTGCCGTATACACCCGGTAAGCGCCGGAGAGCAGATCCTTTAATGTCGTCAGCATGACAGGATCATCATCGACCACGAGGAGGCGTTTGCTCTCGGACATGCGCTGGATATTCATCGCTTCATTCGTGAAGCGCTCCACCACATCCTCCATGCGGAAGGGCCTTGTGAAACGGCCTTTGATATAATCCGGAGGGAAGGTCGAAAGGTTCTCCTCCAGCTCCTGCGGCGTGCCGATGACAAAGAGGCGGATGGAAAACTCCGCCACCTGGTCGCGCAGATAGCCCATCACATCCGTGATCCGGCCTTCCCCTCCCTGCAGGAACAACAGCCACAGCTTCGGCTTTTCCTCCATGCGGGAGATGTCCGTGACGTTCGCCTTCACCTGGATCACCCGGAACGCGGCCTCCTCCAGCGCCTGAATCAGGGCACTGCCGATCATTGATTTTTTGTCTGAAATAAAAAGAATTTCTTTTTCCATGGCCGCAATTCCCGTTCTGCGAAAACGGATTCGTTTCCGCCTTCCTCCTGCGTTGCGCCGTCAAACTTCATCATAACACATTTCAGGTTAAGGTACCATTAGGATTCATTATTCTCTTCCTCTTCTTCACCCTTTTCCCGTTCCTGCTCCCCTTCCAGACGAAGCAGCACGGGCAGGTAAATCTTTGCCCGCAGATACGCCGGAACGCTGAAGCCGAAAAGCAGAAAGAAGGGAAACATCCGGATGCCGATAAAGCCCGCAGCCAGCGGCATCAGGGCAAAAACGACAATCTGCAGCAGTGTCCGCGGAAAGGCGTAAACGGAAAGAATGAAGGCGTTTTTGACCGTGGCCTTCAGGGGATTCACATAGCGGGACTGCAGCGGAAAGGCATACAGAAAAACGAATAACACTAGCAGCATCACCGCGCCGCAAAGCACCTGCATAACGGAAAAGAGCGTATTTTCCTCCTGTGCGGAAAGAATCCTGATGTCCATGCCAAGCACGAGGAACATCAGCAAAAATCCGCTCCATAACAGGTTTCCCTGGCGGAAGTTGACCCGGCAGGATTTGAAGAAGGTTTTGAACACCGGACAGTCCTCGTCCAGCAGGATTTTGATGATGCAGTGATGCTCCGCACAGACGGCGCAGCCGGAAAAAAAAGACAGGGAGGAAAAAAGCACCATCCCCGTCGTGGCTTCCAAAAAGCCGGACAACACCGCCAACAGGCCGAAGAACGGCAGCAGACAGATCAGCGTCAGGATATTCAGTACTACCAGGTCCGCCAGCCGGTTCAAAAACGCGACGAGCGGACCGTCGATCGAAAACAGTCCCATCAGAGTCCGCTCACATCCTCCTGGGTCAGCACACGGATGCCGTGGGCCGCGAGTGCCGCCTCCGCTTCCTGTTCCATTTCCTTGCCGACGCGGAAGATCATGCAGGCCTGCCCGTCACCCCCGCCAAGAAAGGCGTACATATACTCCAGATTAACATGCGCGTCGTTGAAGACCTTCAACACCCGGTCAAGACCGCCCGGCTCATTGGGAATCACGGCACCGACGACACATGTGAGCGAATTGACAAAGCCTGCCTCCTTCAGCACATCGGAGGCCTTCTCCACATCCACCGCGATCATCCTTGCGATGCCGAAATCCTTCGTCTCCGCGAGGGAGAGCGCGCGCATGTCAATGCCCGCCTGCGCCAGCACGCCGGTCACTTCGGAGAGCGTGCCGGGTTTGTTTTCCAAAAACACGGATATCTGATTGAGTGCCATAATCTTTTTTTCCTCCTCTTACGCCCCTGCGCGGGGGAATCCCCCGTCCGAAAGCGTCCGCCGTCTTACAGCTTTCGTTTGTCAATCACGCGGACCGCCTTGCCTTCGCTTCTGGTGATGGACTTGGGCGCGACGAGCGAAACCTTCGCCGTGATGCCCAGCATACTGCGCAGTCCCTCGACGAGCGTCTTTTGCATATCCGCGATCTCGCCCATGTTGTCCGTAAACATTTCCGGCGTCATCTCCACCTGCACCTCGAAGGTGTCCGTGTGATTCACGCGGTCGATGATGATCTGATAATTCGCGGCATAGCCGTGGTTCATCAGCACCGTCTCGATCTGCGACGGGAAGACGTTGACACCGCGGATGATGAGCATATCGTCGCTGCGTCCCTTCGGCTTGCGCATCCGGACATGCGTGCGGCCGCAGGAACAGGCTTCCCTCGTCAGCACGCAGATGTCCCTGGTGCGGTAACGGATCATGGGGAAGGCCTTTTTCGTGACAGCCGTAAAAACAAGCTCTCCCTGTTCTCCCTCCGGCAGTACCTCTTCCGTGTCCGGATCAATGATCTCCGGGATAAAATGATCTTCATTGATGTGCATGCCCTGCTGTGCGGAGCACTCAAAGGCGACACCCGGACCGGACAGCTCCGTCAGGCCGTAGATATCATAGGCCTTGATGCCGAGGGTCTGCTCGATGTCTTTACGCATTTCCTCGCTCCAGGCCTCTGCGCCGAAGATGCCGGCCTTTAAGGGAATCTCCTGAGGCGTCAGCCCCATTTCCTTCATCGTCTCACCGAGGAAGGCGGCATAGGACGGCGTACAACAGAGGATCGTCGCCTGCAAATCATTGATGAACATGATCTGCCGCTCCGTATTGCCGGAGGATGTGGGGATCGTCAGGCAGCCGACCTTGTGCGAGCCGCCGTTTAAGCCGGGGCCGCCGGTGAAGAGGCCGTAGCCGTAGGAAATCTGGCAGACGTCCTCCTTCGTACCGCCGGCAGCACAGATCGCGCGGGCACAGCAGTCCTCCCAGAGATCAATGTCTTCCTGCGTGTAAAAGGCGACCACGCGCTTGCCCGTCGTGCCGGAGGTGGACTGGATGCGTACGCAGTCCGCAAGCGGCACCGCCAAAAGGCCGTAGGGATAGGCGTCGCGCAAATCCGCCTTGGAAAGAAAGGGGAGCTTATGCAGATCAGCCACCCCCTTGATGTCTTCGGGCGTCACGCCCTTTGCTTCCATTTTCTTGCGATAATAAGGGACATTGTCCCAGACATGTTGTACCTGTTTCACCAGGCGCTCATCCTGCAGTGCCCGGAGTTCCTCCCGTGAGGCGCATTCAATTTCCTTTTGATAATAATTCACGTTATCTCCCTTCTGATTATGCCTGCGCCTTTCCGAGGGCGAAGGCCTTCCTGTTCAACTCCAGAAACTTCTGCGGAACAATGGCTTCCATGGCTTCCTGCCAGGCGCTTTCGGGGATGTCCTCAAAGTAATGCGACAGCCGCCCCATGAGCACCAGATTGACCGCCTTTGTGCTGCCGGCTTCTTCGGCAAGCTTCAGGCAGTCCATGGCATCAATCTGCACGCCCTTTGCCCGCATTTTTTCCACGAGGTCTGCCGGATAGGATGCCGCACCCGTGATCACGGGCATCGGATCGATCTGCTGAATGTTCGTCACGATCCGCCCATCCGGCTTCAGAAAGGATACATAACGCGATGCTTCCAGCAATTCAAAGGAAACAATGAAGTCCGCTTCGCCCTCGTCGATCACGGGCGAATAGACCTTTTCACCGTAGCGCACATAGGTCACGACGGAACCGCCTCTCTGGCTCATGCCGTGCACTTCCGAGACCTTCACGTCATAGCCCTGTCCGATCAGAAGATGCCCCAGGAGCTTCGAGGCCAAAAGCGAACCCTGTCCGCCCACACCGACGATCATGATATTTTTAGTTTTCATACGTAATCCCCTCTTCCGTCATTCCTTCAAAAGCACCCACCGGGCACATCTGCACGCAGACCTTGCAGCCGACGCACAAAGTTTCATCCACGCGTGCGTGCTTCTTTCCGTTTTCGTCCGTCACCATGGAAATGGCCGGGCAGCCGATCTTCATACAATTCGTGCAGCCGATGCAGGTATCGCAGTTCACATGCAGCGGCGGCGCGAATTTCACGTTTTTCAAAAGCACGCAGGGACGGCGCGAAATGATCACGGAGGGTTCCTCCGCCGCGAGCTCTTCCTTCAGCGCTTCCTCCGTCGCCTTCAGGTCATAGGGGTCAACGACGCGCACGCGTTGGATGCCCATGGCCTTGCAGAGCGCTTCCAGATCAATCTTCCCCGCCGGATCCCCCTTGATGTTATAGCCCGTCGTCGGGTTCTGCTGGTGGCCGGTCATGCCGGTGATGGAGTTGTCCAAAATGATGACCGTCGCGTTGGACTGATTATAGGCGATATTTGCAAGCCCCGTCATGCCGGAGTGCATGAAGGTGGAGTCACCGATGACGGCAACCGTGTGCTTTGCGGCATCACCGTCCGACACCTTCAAAAAGCCGTGGGTCGCGCCGATGGAAGCGCCCATGCAGAGCGTCATTTCCATGGCGGCCAGCGGTGCAACCGCGCCGAGCGTGTAGCAGCCGATATCACCGAGGACGGTGCATTTGTTTTTATTCAAGGTATAGAAGACGCCCCTGTGCGGGCAGCCCGCGCACATCACGGGCGGACGCACCGGCACCTCTTCTCCGAGTTCCTTGCCCTTCGGCGGTTTCTCGCCCATGGCGTAGGCCACCTTGTTCTGCGAAAACTCATCGCATACGGAGAGCACGTTCTTGCCGCCTTCCACCTTAATGCCGAGAGATTTGCAATGATCCTCAATCACCGGATCCAGCTCTTCCACGACATAGAGTTTGTCCACTTCCTCCGCAAAAGAGGTCAGCAGCTCATCCGGCAGCGGATTCGCCGCGCCCAGTTTTAAGACCGAAACGCTGTTGCCGAAAACTTCCTTGACGTACTGATAAGAAGTCGAAGACGTGATGACGCCGATGTGTTTGGCGAAGGGAGAGATGACCTCCGCCTCCTCCCGCATCTCAATGCGGTTCACGGGCACGTTGACCTGCTGCCCGTTTGCCGTATAGGACTGGATACCGCCTTCAAAATACGTGCGCAGGCTCTTCGTGCGGTTCTCCACGAAGGGATGACGCTTCTTCGCCATGCCCGGCATCATCACGTATTTCGGGATGTTCTTTTCGTAAGGCCGCTCGGGCGCAGGGTAACGTTCCCCCGTCTCCACGACGGACTGGGAATGGGACACGCGCGTGCACATCTTGATGATGACCGGCGTGTCAAACTTTTCGGAAATCTCAAAGGCGAGCTTCGTAAAGGCCAGCGCCTCCGCGGAATCCGAGGGTTCCAGCATCGGCACCTTCGCCGCGATCGCGTGATGCCGGGAATCCTGCTCGTTCTGCGAGGAGTGCATGCCCGCGTCATCGGCCACGCAGATGACCAGACCCGCGTTCACGCCCGTATAGGACATGGTAAAGAGCGGATCGGCCGCCACGTTTAAGCCCACATGCTTCATGCCGCAGAAGGCTCTTTTTCCCGCAAGGCAGGCACCGAAGGCCGCTTCCATCGCCACCTTCTCGTTCGGGGCCCACTCGCAATAAATGTCGTCAAATTTTGCGGCTTCTTCGGTGATCTCCGTGGAGGGTGTGCCCGGATAAGAGGACACAAAGGCGCAGCCCGCCTCATACAGTCCCCTCGCCACCGCCGCGTTTCCTAACATGAGCTCTTTCATATCATATCCTTTCCGATTGCGTTCAACCGTAATAGAATAACTCTATCACTTTAACGGGGTAAAGTAAATGCTTTTTTGAAATCGTTGCCTTTCCTACATGATTATGCTATCATGGCGTACAGTATTTTCTTTAATAATGTGTTTTTACTTCAGAGGTACAGACCTATGCCGATTACGGATTTACTGGAACGCAACGCCAAATTATACGGGGAAGAGACGGCCCTGATTGAAATCAATCCGGAGGTGCAGGAGGACGCGCGCGTCACCTGGAAGGAGTATGAGCTGATCCAGCCCACTTCTTCCGTGGCCTACCGCCGGGAGATCACCTGGTCCGTCTTTGACGAAAAGGCCAACCGGGTCGCACATCTGCTGCTGAACCGTGGCATCCGCAAGGGACAGAAGGTGGGGATTCTCCTGATGAACTGTCTGGAGTGGCTGCCGATCTATTTTGGCATCTTAAAGACGGGTGCGGTGGCCGTGCCCTTGAACTTCCGTTATACAACAGAGGAAATTGATTACTGTCTGAAGCTCGCGGATGTGGATGTGCTCTTCTTCGGGCCGGAGTTCATCGGCCGCGTGGAGCGCATCGCGGAAAAGCTCAATAAGCTGATGCTGCTCTTTTTCGTGGGCGACGCCTGCCCTTCCTTCGCGGAGGATTACTCCTTCCATGTCAGCAACTGCTCCTCTTCCCAGCCGAAGATTCTGATCGAAGAGGATGACGAAGCAGCCATTTATTATTCCTCCGGCACGACCGGCTTTCCGAAGGCCATTCTGCACCGCCACCTCGCACTTTCGCAGTCCGCGCAGATGGAAGCCGCGCACCATGAAACGACAAAGGACGATGTCTTTTGCTGCATCCCGCCGCTCTATCACACCGGCGCCAAGATGCACTGGTTCGGTTCGCTTTATACCGGCTCAAAGGCCGTGCTCTTAAAGGGCAATTCGCCGCAGTCCATCTTAGAAGCGGTGTCGCAGGAAAAATGCACCATCGTCTGGCTGCTGGTACCCTGGGCGCAGGATCTTTTGGCGGCGCTGGACCGCGGGGACTATAAATTGGAAGATTACACGCTGCAGCAATGGCGGCTCATGCACATCGGGGCGCAGCCCGTGCCGCAGTCTCTGATCAGGCACTGGCTGGAGTACTTCCCGCATCATAAGTATGACACGAACTACGGCCTGTCGGAATCCACCGGCCCCGGCTGTGTTCACCTCGGCGTCGACAACATTCATAAGGTCGGTGCCATCGGCGTGCCCGGTCTCAACTGGAAGACAAAGATCGTGGACGAGAACGGGGAACTTGTCGCGCAGGGGGATGTGGGCGAACTCTGCGTGAAGGGGCCCGGCGTCATGCTCTGCTATTACCATGACGAAGAAGCCACAAACGAAGTCTTAAAGGACGGCTGGCTGCATACCGGCGATATGGCCATGCAGGACGAGGACGGCTTTATTTTCCTGGTGGACCGCAAAAAGGATGTCATCATTTCCGGCGGTGAAAACCTGTACCCTGTCCAGATCGAAAACTTCCTTGCCGCGTACGAAAAGATTCACGACGTGGCGGTCATCGGTCTGCCGGACAAGCGTCTCGGGGAAATTGCCGCCGCCGTCATTCAGGTCAAAGAAGGCATGGACTGCACGGAAGAAGAGATCAACGACTTCTGCACGGGGCTGCCGCGCTACAAACGCCCGCGCAAGATCATCTTCGCGGACGTGCCGCGCAACGCGACCGGCAAGATCGAAAAGCCGAAGCTGCGCGAAATCTATCACGGCAACCGTCTGGTGGAAGAGCAGAACCGGAGTTAAGCGCCGCAGCGTGTTTACAGCACCACGCTGTCTTCTTTCGCGCGGACCGCGGCCATGATTTTCGCGACGGCTTCCTTCGTGTAACGCCGCACATCCTCCGCCTCCGCGGGGATTTCGCTTTGGAAAATGACCTTCACGCCGGAGGCGTTCGCGGCGGCCTTTAACTGGGAGCGCACGTCGATATGTGCCTCGTTGAAGACGCCGTTTTGCAGTGCGTCTATTACCTCGCGCCATTCCCGCAGAACGATTTCCTTCTGTTCCTTCGCTTTCTCTCCCCGGAATTCCTTTTCTAAATAATATCCCGAGGCGATCAGGACACGTCCCGTATCGGTGTGCACATGACGCCGGACCAGCTGCAACAGGGCCGCTTCCTCTTCCGCGGCGGCTTCCGTCCGCGCGTCCAGCAGCTCATAGGCTTTGCGGCGGTAGGCATCCCCTTTTTCGCGGGCCTTCCGCAGGCCTTCGCGGAAGTCTTCTTCGCTCATTTCTCCCGCGTCCGCGGGAAAGAGAAGCGCTTCCGCTTCGGTCATCAGTCCGCCTGCCTCGCGGCGGAGCATTTCATAGATTTCTTCTTTGCTCATTAGGAATCTTACTCCGGAATGACAAGTCCGGTCTCCCGCGCGCGAACCGCCAGTTCCGTCCGCGTGTGATAGCCGGTTTTCATCATCAGTGTCTTCACATAATCGCGTACCGTATTCGGCGAAAGATAAAGACGCGACGCGATTTCATTGTTGGTGGAGCCGCGGGCGATTTCGCGGATGATATCGAGTTCCCTCGCGGTGAGTTCCCGGGAGCTGATCAGCCCCAGCTGCAGTGCCGGGGATTCGTCCGGATAAACGGATTCGCCCTGCATCGTGCGGTCACAGACCTCGAGAAAGGCTTCCTCTCCGGCTTCCTTGTACCAGAAGCTTTCGACGCCGGCCTCTTTGGCACGGCCGATATAGCTGACCTCGGGAAGCGCCGTGAAGATGATGATTTTGATCTGCGGCTGTTCTTTTTTGATGGTGGCGGCAGCCTCCAAGCCGCTTGCGCCAAGCTCCGTGTACACATCCATCAGGATGAGATCCACCCCGCCCTTCGCGCAGAAGGCCGGCGCGATATCCGCGTTTTTGAGCGTCCCGACAACGGTATATCTGCCGGAAGCGTTCAGGAAGGTTTCAAAAAGCTTTGCCGTGATGTCCTGGTCTTCCACCAGGAGCACGCGTACCGCCTTTGTTTTTTTCGTTTTCTTTTCTGCCATGGCGCTCACCCCGTCAATGAAGTTATTATACATCAGTCCCTGTGGTTTGTCAGCGTGTCAGCCCTCCGGATAAACGGATTCCCCGCGCATCGTGCGGTCGCAGGCATCCAGCACCGCGGCTTCTCCCACGTCCTTATAGCAGAAGCTTTCGACACCCGCCGCCCTGGCCCTTGTGACCCAGGCGCTTTCCGGCATGGAGGTGCGGATCATGATTTTGGTCTCCGGGTATTCTTCCTTGATGCGCTCCGAAGCCTCCAGTCCGTCCGCGCCGAAGGCGGTATAAATGTCCATCAGCACCAGCTCCACTTCCTTTGTTTCCACGTAAAGATCGGCAAGATCCGCGTTGTCAATGGAAGCGACGACCTCGTAGCGGCCGCTTCCCGTCAGGATTTCCTCCAGCATTTTTCGCTGCAGCTCCTGATCCTCCACGATCATCACTTTTGTCTTTTCCATTCCCGTCAAACCTCCTGAACGGTGACCAGCACCGCAAATGTTTCGCCGCTTTCATAGCTGACGCTTCCGCCCGCCTGCTCCGCGCGTTTTTCCAGAGAGCGCAGTCCGCCGCCGGGCTTTAAGTCCCTGGGCGGCACGCCGTTATTGGCAAAGCGGATCGTGCGTCTGCCGTCCCGCTTTTCCGAAAGCGAGATCGTCATTTCCGTGGCCGCGCCGTGGCGTACGGCGTTCGTCATGCAGATTCTCGCGGCACGCACGATAAAGCGGGACAGTGACACGCCCGCACTCTTCGTATCCCCTTCCATCGTCAAGGACAGTCCCATCGCCTTTGCGGCATCCGTCAGCGCCTTTTGCAGATCCGGCGCGGACTTTTCCGCTTCGGCGGACACTTCCGTATTCTCCCCGCGCAGATTGCCCATGACCTGCCGCCAGGAAGCCAGCAGCTCTTGCTTCGTCAGCTGCACGTTTTGCTCCGTCAGCCAGTAGCGTGTCGAGAGCAGCACCTGTCCCAGGGAATCATGGATGCGCATCTTTGTCGCGAGATACTCTTCGTTCCTCGCGCGGTCCTCCGCGTGGGCGCTGTATTCCGCAAGCTCCCGCTGTGCCTGCGCCAGTTCCTTTTCCTGTACCCGCAGCTCCGCTTCCGTTTCATGCAGGTCCGTCGTATCCACGGCGGTGAGCTGCCAGACATCCGTATCCCTGACGCGGAGTTTGGAAAGCCGGAAGGTGTAAAAGCGCCCGCTCTCCGAAAGCAGGAAGTTGGTCTCTTCTTCCGTATCCTGCCGGACCTTTGTCTGTGTCAGAAGCTGATCGCAGCATTTCCTGCCGTTGAGAGGCAACACGCCGGTGAGGCTTCGGAGCAGCCGGTTCATGGCGCGGTTGATCATCACAATGCGTCCGTCCGCAAGGAAAAGCATCAGTCCCGCGGGCAGATGGTCGATGCTGTACTTGACGGAGGCCCTGCCGATGCGATGTCTTGCGAGATGCGCCTGCAAAAGCAGCAGCATGGACAGCACCAGGGGGATCATCGCGCTCAGGACGGCATACCAGATTCTTAAGGTCTGATTCATTCCGGTCCCTCCCCCGCGGTCAGCGGAACGACAATGCTCAGCTCTTTTGCCGTCATCTGTCCCCCCGCGATCTTCATCGTCAGCTCCAGCGCGGACCCGGTACGCGCCAGATGCATCCGCAGTCTGTCGACCGTCGGCAGCACCTGCTCAATCTCCGCTTCAAAGCCGTTGTAAATTCTCCCAAGCAGCGCCGCGGGCACCTCTTCCGCACCGTCATAGTCCTGGGTATAAAGCATACTGACCGGCATCAGCGCCAGCGCCTCCGCGGATTCCCGCAGACAAAAATGCAGCTCCTGCAACGGCAGCGTCTTTGTGTTTTCCGACAGCAGCTGCAGATTGGCATGCCGCTTGATGTAGGTGGACAGCACCGCGATTTCCGCAAACATGCGCTGCACCTCGTCCTCCGGCTGCGTTCCCGTCTCCGCCGCTTTCAACAGTTGCATGACCCGGTCCGTCTGCTTTTGTGTTTCCTGAAGGGCACTGTCCAAAAGCCTTGCGCGCTCCGCGTCCTGTGCCGCCTTTTCCTTTGCCCTGGCCTGCATCCGGAGACGCTCGTTGGCAACACGCAGCGTTTCCGCGTTGGCTCTGAGCTCATGAACGATGCGGGACTGCTCCGTCACATCCTCACGGTATATGCAGACGCCGCCCTCGATCGGAAACTCCTTTGTGCGGGTATCCCGGTTCCTGCGCTGTTCCAGCATCAAAACGCCCGCGGAGGAAAAGCAGACCGTGCCTTCCGTATCCAGAATTTCCAGCGGCAGCGTCGACGCCAGAAAGCAGTCGGCGTGATCCCGGTTGGACGGAATGAGCCCCAGCTACAGACAGCATTCCCAGCAGCCCATGGACATAAACACCGTCATCACGGGCGGTTCCACGAGGCCCACGCCGTATTTCGAACGGTTCAGGGCGTACAGGATCGTATACACAATCGAGACAACGACAAAGCCGGTCGGCAACAGCGCGTACACCTGCAGTCCCGCCTTTCTGCAGACGCGAAACAGCCGGATGATCGCCAGCGTCGCCAGCGTAAAGAGCCAGACCTGCGCGATGTAATACAGATAGGTGACGTGATATCTTCCTGCGATGGAAACCGCCTGTCCGCGGTCTTCGAGGCGGAAGGCCAGCTCATGGGATTCGTTCGTCATAATTCCCAAAAACAGCAGCGCGTAGAGGATCAGCAGCAGGCGGTACTTGGTTCCCAGACGGTAATTCTCATCCCTTCCGACATACTGCGTCATGTACAAAGAGACCAGGGGGATCGCCAGATTCGGAAGGTAAAACAGATACCAGAGATAATGCTCTATGGGGTAGATCCCCGCAAAGACCACGCGCCGCAGCCTGCTGAAAAACAGGATGATCAGAAAGAGCGCCGTGATCAGCACATGCCATTTTCTGAGCTGCGGATGAAACAGACGCCCCCGCGCGCTGTGCGCCCATTCCAGCACCAGCGTGACGAAGCAGGCGTACTCGATCATGCTGGCGGCATGTCCCGGCAGCACTTCCTCCGGCAGCAGCGAAATACAACTGACGGCGACCATCAGCAGCCCGTACAGTACAAAGACGGAGATGGCGGAAAGCCGTCGTCCCCGCATGCCTTATGCGTCCTCCTGCCCGAGGGTGTCGCGGATGATGCGGGTCAGTTCCTCCGGCGAAAAGGGTTTGCGGACAAAGCCCTTCGCGCCCTCCGCGAGACAGGCGGCTTCCGTTTCCGCATCGTCCTTTGCCGTCAGGAAAATCAGGGGAATGTCCTTCAGCGCTTCTTCTTTGCGGATGGCGCGGCAGGTGTCCATGCCGCTCATGCCGGGCATGATGATGTCCATCAGAATCAGATCCGGCGCTTCCTCCTCCGAAAGCTTTTTCAGCGCTTTCTCCCCGGAAAAAACGGAGACCAGTTTTCCCTCGTCCCGTAAAATGCGTTTGGCGATGATGTGATTGATGTTTTCGTCATCCACCAGCAGTATCGTGTACATCCTTTTTCATCCTCCTTCGTTCAGGTCTCCGCTTCCTGTGTCAGCAGGGTATAGACCGCGGCCATGTTCTTGATGCGTCCCTCCGTGACAATGCGGTTCAGCTCCTCTTCGATGTCCTTTTCCCGGCAGAGCGCGTCGATGAAGGGAATCATCGCCCGGCCCGTGTCCGTCGTATCCCGCGCGGTCCAGCCCATCCGGTCCGCGTAGGAAAGAATCTGCGTCGCGATGTCCTTGTCCCAGTTTTCGTCCAGATGATGCCTGACGATCTCCGCGTAGGGACGCGTGTCGGGAAAGCGCTCCAGAATCCGCGCACCGACCCGCGGGAACAGCTCCAGCCAGGCCTGCTCGTCCGGAAAATACTCCCTGGCGTAATTCGTGATGAATTCCGCAATGAAGATTTTCCCGGTGTCATGCACGAGGGCCGCCTGCCGGAGAAATTCGGTCACCGCCGCCTTGTCCGGGTAACCCGGCGTATCCCGGAACAGGGAAGGCTCCCTGTCATAAAGATGCCCGGTGATGCACTCCGCCAGCTCCGCCACGGTCAGGGAATGACACCAGGTCGGCGGATTCACCGCGGCCAGAAGCCGCGCGGCAAGATGTGCGTAATCCACGCCCTCACCGCAGGCGGCGAGCGCGTCAATGGAGCGGGTCAAAAAGCCCACAAGGAAGGTCAGACTCCCTAACTTCGGCATGCGGCTGACGTAATGGACCAGGCGGTCAAAGAAGCCGCGGATCCGCTTTTTCTCTTCCTCCGTCAGATGCTCCTTGTCCAGCGTCAGCAGATATTCCGTCTGCGCAAAGACGATCATCATATTGCCGTCATGGGAGAAGTCCTCCTCATCCGCGCCCTCGATGATGGACAGCAGGGACGCGCGGTATTCCGCAAGGGGCATTTCCCCCGCCAGGTACGCGTTGCGGTACATCGGCAGATACAGCACCTCCGGCGCGCTGAGCGCACCGTACAGCACCTTGTCCTCTTTCCATAATGCCAAGAGCTGCCGGGTGTAGCCGTTGATTTCCTTCAGCTGCTCCTCCGTAAAGCCCGCTTCGTTATGGTATTCCGCAAGAGAGGCAATCCCCTGCAGACTGCGGTAGCGGTGCCGCTTCCAGTCGAACTTGGATGCCTGCTCGATATAGAAGGCGTCCTCCGAAAGACGTAAGGCTTCCTTCAGCTGTTCCAGATGCTCCCGGTTTTCCTCTTCGGTCCAGGGCGCGTGAACGCACTCATACAGCGCGGAGATATAGCGGGCGTTGACGAGGACGATTTCCTTGCACTCCGTGTCCGGCAGCGCGGCAAAGGCTTCCTTGTCCAGATAAGCACGCAGCCGCATGGAAGCGTCCAGTCCGATCTTGCGGTATTCCTCCACCTTTTCGCTCTCCGGCCACAACCCCGCGGCGGAGGTCATCAAAAAGTAACAGCACTCGATCAGAATGTCCAGCGCACGGATGACCGCGGCCGTATCGTTTTTGGCCTCCGCATCCGCCAAAAGCAGACGCACGATTTTGTAGCGCAGCACATCATCCACGCTCTCCAGGTTCACCGGATCGGACAAAATGCCGCAGAAAGCAAAGAGCTCCTTCGCCTCCGCTTCCGTCAGCGGACGGACCAGCGTCCCCTCTTCCTCCGGCAAAAGCGGCAGCACCTGTTCCTCCAAGATGGCCGAGCTGGTGCGGTTCAAGTCCCGCATCCGTTCATAATTGGCCCGGATGCGCTCAAAATATTCCTCGGCATTCGTAATCCCCTCCAGGGAAGGCATCGACAATTCCCTGATCCATTCCGACAACTCCGCGTAACGTCTGAGATCGTCCGTTCTTGCCATCCTTTATATCTCTCCTTTCGTCACCGGTGCAAAAAACACGCACAAGGCACGGTAGTCTTCGATGAGTTTCGGGGTTTTCTCCCGGATGGTTTCCATATCGCCGCTGTCGCCGGCATCCTCCAACAGCCTTGCGTCCTCGGAAAGCTGCAACGCGCCGATCGTACGGGACGCGCTCTTTAAGCTGTGCACCCGGACCGTGTAATCCCGGACGCTTTCCGCCGCAAGGAATTCTTCGATCTCCTGAATGTTTTTCTCCGCCTCGCCGCAGAACTGCAAAATGACTTCCTTCAAGGTCTCGACGTCCACGCAGTTGTTTAAGGCGTTGCGGAAGCTTAAGGAACCGTCCTTGGCATACAGCGCACGCATGGCCTTTTCCCCGGAACCGGCGGCGGACTCTTTTTTCTTTGTTTCCTTTTTCTTCGGGGCGGCAGTAGCGGTTTCGGCAAGCATCTCGTCCGGGATGTCTTCCACCACCTTTTCCGCCGGCAGAAAATGCTGCACCATCCGCTCGATGGCTTCGCCGTCCACGGGCTTGGCGAGGTAATCCGAAAAGCCCTTTTCGAGATAACGCTCCCTGGCGTCTCCCACCGCGTCGGCGGTCAGGCAGATGACCGGCGTTTCGCGGTTCACGCCCTCCGCCTGTCTGCGGATATGCCCCAGCGTCTCCTCGCCGTCCATGCCGGGCATGCGCTGGTCCAGGAAAATGATGTCATAGGGCGTGTCCTGCGTCATGGAAAGTGCCTTCAGACCGCTCATCGCGGTGTCGATCTGTACCCGCGTCTGTTCGAGCATCTTCTTTGCGACGATCAGGTTCATGTCGGAATCGTCCACCACCAGAAGCCTTGCGCCCGGTGCCACAAAGGACGGGCGGTAGGCCTTCCGCTCTTCGGTAATCCGCCGGAAGGCGTCCTCGAAATCGCCGATGGGGGCGGGATTGACGATGGGCTGCGGCACGCGCACGGTAAAGGTGCTCCCCTCGCCGTAAGCGCTTCGCACCTCAATTTCCCCGCCCATCAGGTCCAGAAGGTTTTTCGTGATTGCGAGACCGAGGCCCGCGCCCTCGATGGAGTTATTGCGCCGCATGTCAAAGCGCTCGAATTTGCGGAAGAGCTTTTCCATATCCTCCTTGCGGATGCCGATGCCGCTGTCGCGCACCGTGATTTCCAGGGAAATCATCTGATGGCCGCCCTTTGCTTCCGCGGAACGCGCTTCTTCTCCCGCCGGCTCCGCGCCGGGGATCGGTGTCTGCCCGACCGAAAGGGAAATCTCCCCCTCGTTGGTGTACTTCACGGCATTGTTCATCAGGTTGGTGATGATCTGCCGGATGCGCACCTCATCGCCCAACAGCATGTCCGGCAGCCACGGGTCCACCTTGATGTGCACGTCCAGCTTTTTCCCCGCCGCCTTGAAGAGAATGACGGAGGAAACATCATTGATCACGCTGCTTAAGCTGTAAGGCTCTTCGTGAATGGCCAGCCGCCCGGATTCGATTCTGGAAATATCGAGAATGTCATTGATGACGGCCAGAAGATTTTTGCCCGCCCGTTCGATGTTTCTGGCATACGCCACGGTTTCTTCCTCCCGGGATTCCCGGAGGATCATTTCGTTTAAGCCCAGCACCGCGTTGATCGGCGTGCGGATTTCATGGGACATGTTGGCAAGGAAATCGCTCTTGGCGGCGTTCGCCGCTTCCGCCCGCTCAATGGCTTCCTGCAGGGCGCGCGCCTGTTCTTCGGCGGCTCTCCCGTCCTTGACCCGCAGCCTGCGCCGCGCGTACAACAGCGCAAAAAACGCGCCGAGTGCCGCGCACAAAAGCAGCGCAAGAAACAGCGCCGCAGGGGAAAGTTGTATCATGCTCTTCATCATGGACCTGCAGGTATCCTTCCGTAATCTTCCTATATATTACCGTGTTTTACGGGATTTTGCATCCCCTCATTTGCCGAAGCGCTACATTTCCTTCCACACGGAGCGGACGATGGGGATGGCCAGCAGGAAGGAACAGAAATCCGCGATGGCCTGCGAGATCTCAACGCCGGTTAAGCCGAAGAGACGGGGCAGGATCAGAATCAGCGGAAGAAAGAAGATGCCGCTGCGCGAGGCCGCCATGACAGAGGCGCGGACGCCCTTGCCGATGGACTGCAGCATCATGTTGCTCATAACGGAAAAGCCGAAGAAAAACAAGGCGATCGCCTGTGCGCGGAGGGCCGTCTGCCCGACGGCAATGACCGCCGCCTCGTCGCGGAAAAAGCGGATGATGCCGGGGGCAAAGAGCAGGCAGATACAGGCCACCAGACAGGCGCAGGCCGTCGCCACCTTCACGCTGAAGGTAAAGGCCCTTTTCACGCGGTCAAACTTTTTCGCGCCGTAATTGAAGGACACCGTCGGCTGCATGCCCTGCCCGAAGCCGATGAGCGCGGAGTTTAGAATCATCATCACCTGTGTCGTGATGCCCATGCCGGCGATGGCGGCATCCGCGGCCTCGGCCTCGCTGACGAGAAGCAGCGCCGCCGCTTCCGCGCCGTAAAGGCCCGCCATGTTGTTTAAGACCACGGTGGAAATACTCGTCATCCCCTGCCGGAACAAAGAGGGCGCGCCGCCGTTGACAATCTCCCGGAGATAATGGCGGTTGATGCGGATATTGCCGGGGTACAGCCGGACGTTGTCGCCCTTGCGCGTGCCCGCCCAAAGCACAATGAGACCGACGCCCTGCGAAAGCACGGTGGCCAGCGCCGCCCCGCGCACGCCCATCCCGAAGCCGAAAATAAAGAGCGGATCCAGGCCGATGTTTAAGATCGCGCCGCTCACCAGACCGATCATGGAATAAATCGCGGAGCCCTGGAAGCGCAGCTGGTTGTTGATGACGATCTGCGGCACCATGACCGGCGCACCGCAGAGAATGATGCGCAGATAGCCCACGGTATCGGGCATCATCGTGTCCGTCGCACCGAGAAAACGCGCGAGGGGATACAGGGTCAAAAGCCCCGCCGCGCAGATGAGCACACCGAAGAAAATCCCCAGCACAAAGCCCGTCGCGCCGGCCTCTTCCGCTTCTTTGCGGTTGCCCGCGCCGATCTGCCGTGACATGTAATTGCCGCTACCGTGGCCGCAGAAAAAGCCGAGCGCCATGATGACATTCATCACGGCATAGACCACGGAAACCGAGGCCGAAGCCTGCGTGGAAATGGAACCGACAAAGTATTTGTCCGCGGAATTGTACAGCGCCGTCACCAGCATGCTGATGATGGTCGGCACGGCAAGGGAAATGATGAGACGCTCGACCGGCGTCTCCGTCATACGGGTATATTTGTCCGGGTGATGCTGCATCAGTTCAGTTCGTCCAGCGTGCTGCCGTACGGGGGAAGGAAATCCTTCATAAAGACACGCACCTCCGGCAGCTCCGCGGAAAGATCGGAGAGCACGTCGGAAAGGGACTGCTTCGCCGTGCGGAACTCGCCGTTGCCGGCCTGTCCTTCCTCGATGCACTTGATGAAGGCGGAGAGCTTGTCCGCCGCTTTCACAAGCTTTCGCATGTAGATTTCGTCTTCCGCGTCGTTGCCGAAAAAGATGGCGTCATACACCGGGCGCATGTCCTCCGGCAGACGTTCCAGCAGGCGTTTCACCGCCACGGCTTCCACTTCCTTATAGGCGTCGCGGATGTCTTTGTTGTAATACTTCACGGGCGTCGGCATGTCGCCGGTGATGATCTCCGAGGCGTCATGGTACAACCCGATCAGCGCGGCCTTTTCCGCGTTGAGCGCCTTTCCGTAGCGCACATTGCCGATCACGCAGAGCGCGTGTGCGATCATCGCCACCTCCAGCGAATGCTCGCTCAAATTTTCCGGGCGGGAATTGCGCATCAGCGCCCAGCGCTCGATGTATTTCATGCGGGATACGATTGCGAAAAAGTTGTTCATTGTGTGTGCTCCTTAAACTCTTCCATAAACTCAATGTCACCTGTGCGCTTGCCGGCTTGTGACGCTGCAAATTCCGCCGCGTCATCCGGCAGGTTCTCCAGATCATCGTCCACCAGCACATGCAGCGGCTGTTTGCGGAACAGAATATCATACATCACCGGCACGATGTAGAGCGTCATCAGCGTTGCGTACAGCAGTCCTCCCGCGATGACCAGCGCCATGCCGCGTCCCATCTGCGCACCCATGCCGGAGCCGAAGACCATCATGCACATGGCGAGGATCGTCGTCAGTGCCGTCATGAGGATGGGCCGCATGCGGTTGCGTCCCGTGGCCACGAGCGCGTCCCTGCGTTCCAGGCCGCCGATGCGCATCTGGTTGGTGTAGTCCACAAAGACGATGCCGTTGTTGACCACCGTTCCCATCAGCACCAGAAAGCCCATGAGGGACAGCACGGAAAGCTGCTCCCCGAACAGCATCAGCCCCAGCATGCCGCCCGTAAAGGCCAGCGGAATCGTAAAGAGGATAATGAAGGGACTCAAGAAACTCTGGAACTGCGCCACCATGACAAGGTAAATGAACAAAAAGGCAACAATCATCAGCTTCATCATCTGGTCCAGCATTTCCTGCACCTGCAGGGCCTCGCCGTCGATCTCCGCGCGGTAGCCGTTCGGCAGCGACGCGTTGATTTCGGCAAGCCTGCCCTCCAGTTGCCTGGTCAGAAGCGTGGTGTTGTAGCCCGTTAAGGTCTGCGCGGAAACCGTCAGATAACGCACGAGGTTCTTGCGGTTGATGCTGGCGGGAGAAGTCACCTCTTCCAGCGTGGCAAACTCGGAGAGCTTATGCGTCTTCTTTTCTTCCTGCTCCTCCGTCGCAGGCGTCTCTTCGGTCTCAGCCGTCTGCGCGTTTTGCAGCATTCCCGCCATATCGCCGAAGGCGGAAAGGTCAAAGTCCCCGGACAGCCCGCCGGCACCCGTCATGCTCATGCCGCCCATGCTTCCCATGCTTCCCATGCCGTACTGCGCCGCCGCGGCGGAAAGATTCGTTTCCTCAAATTCCAGATCCATCAGGTTTTCCACCGTCAGCGGATCCGTGTGATTTTCCACCTTCACCTTCATGGTGACATAGCCTTCTTCGATTGTTGTGGCCGTGGCACTCGTTGACATGCGGGACGCAATCTGCGCGTAAATCTGTGCCACCGTCAGCCCGTATTTCATCGCCTTCTCGCGGTCAATCACCAGCTGCAGCGCCTTTTCACGGTTGCCGCTGCCGTCGTTCACATTCGTAAAGCCCTCGATTTCCTCAATCGCGTCCGCCACTTCCCTTGCCGCCTCCAGCAGGCGTTCCTCCTCAATGCCGAAGACATTGATGCTCAGGCCGGAGCTGGTCAGCATGGACACGTCCGACATGCTGTTGTTTGTCGCCTTCGCGCGCACCGGCAGTCCTTCCTGCGCTTCGTTCAGTTCGTCGATGATGCGGTAGATCTGCGAAGCGCCCAGTCCTTCCTCCGTTTTGACATAGCAGATGTAAGAAAGATTTCCGCCGCCGCTCATGGCACTCAGGCTGCCGCCGGACATGCCGAGCAGCCCCGCGGAGGAAGAGCCGTCCATGATGCCGATATGCGCCACGCCTTCCACCTGCAGCATCCGGTCCATCAGCGCGTCCGCCGCCGCGTACTGCTCTTCGCGCTCCATATCCCGGTTCATCCAGATGTTGACCTGGATTTCCTCCGAGGCCACCTCCGGCACCAGAACAACGCCCATTCTTAAGACCGTGGCGACGCAAAAGATGAGAAGCCCCACGGAAAACAACAGGACGGGCAGCTTATGGGCGAGACAGAAGCGAAGCGACGTTTCATACCGCTTCTGCATCCGGTCAAAGACCGTCTTTTTGTATGTTTTCGCTCTGCACATCAGCACGGAGGCCGAGGCGGGAATGACCGTCATGGCGGTCACGAGCGATGCCGTCAGGCAGTAGGTGATGGACAGCGCCATGGGAATCAGCAAAGAGCGCACCGTGCCCGTCGTAAAGGCCATCGGCAGAAAGACGCAGACCGTCGTCAGCGTCGAGGCGATGATCGCGCCGGAGACCTGTCGCGTACCCTGCACCGCCGCGTTGCCCGGGGAAAGCCCGCGCTGCCGCAGACGGATGACGTTTTCCATAACGACAATGGAGTTGTCCACCAGCATACCGATGCCGAGCGCGAGGCCGGACATCGTCATGATGTTTAAGGAAATATCGGAAAAGTACATCAGCACCAGCGTGAACATGACGGAGAGCGGAATGGAAATCGCCACCATGATCGTCGGGCGGACATCCCTCAGGAAGAGCGCCAGCACAAGGATGGCCAGCAGCGCGCCGAAGATCATGCTCCGGAGCAGATCGCCCACGATGATGTCAATGTAAGAGCCCTGGTCCACCAGAATGACGACGTGGCTTCCGTCGTTTTCCGCCTCGAACTGCTCCAGTGCCGCCCGGCAGTTTTTGGAAACCTCGTTCGTTCCGGAGGCGGAGGATTTGTAGACGGAAAGCAGGACGCCGCTTTCGCCGTCTAAGTTGGTATAACTCGCGTCCGCGTTGTCGATCACCGTGACCTCGGCCACGTCGTTCAAGCGGATCACGCCGGTCAGCTCGGAATCCATCAGCACCGTATTCGCGATTTCCTCCGCGCTGCGGTATTCCTCGCCCACCTTCAGCATGAAGGAATTGTCGTTTTCGTCATCGATATAGCCCGCGGGCATTGAGAAGTTTTGTGCGTAAATGAGCTGGGACAGCGTCGAGGCATTGACGAGGCTGTCGATGTTGGCGCTCTTGACCGCCTGCTCCCGCGCGCTCTCATACTGCGCCTGCGCGGAGGACAGTGTCTGCTGCAGCTGGGAAAGCTGTATGCCCGCGCGGGAAAAGCCGACCGCCGCGTCCAGCTGTCCCTGCGTCAGCGCCGCCACGCCCGTCTGCAGGGAATTCATCGCATCGGGGATTTCGTCCAGGCGTCCGGACAGCGTATCCAGCGCGTTCCTTGCCCGCTCCAGGCTTTCGTGGTAGGTGGGTAAATCCTGCGCGGCTTCCTGTGCCTCGCGCCGGATGGTTTCCGGAAGGGCGCGGAAGCGTTCGATCTCGACGCGCAGCGCTGCGGCCATCTGCATCAGCGTGGAATAATCCGGCTGTTCGATCTGTCCGCGCAGCTCCGTCAGCACCTGCTGAAACCGTGCGCGGATATCCGCGATGCGCTGCCGCACCCACTCCCGGTTTTCTTCGCTTGTCAGTTCATCCAGTCGTTCTTCCAGCGTGTTCAGTGAGCCGATCACGTTCTCGATGCCCTGTTCCATATTTCCCTTCAGGGCATCCACGGAGCTGTTGACCGGCGTAAAAATCCCGCCGCTGAGCAGGTTGCCGAAGTTGCGCTCCTGCGCTTCCAGCATTTCCTGCCCCTTCTCCACTTCCGCAAGCGCGTCTTCCAGCTCCTCTCCCGCTTCGTCCAGTTTATCCGTGGTGTCCTTCAGAATCCGTTCATTGACCTTCGCGATTTTCTCCGCGTCCAGATCCACCTGCACGCTCTTTTCCACGAGGCCGATGGCGGAAACACTGGCGACACCTTCCTGCCGCTCCAGATAAGGCACGACCTCCCGCTCCGCGAAGGCGCTCATCTCATAGATGTCATAGCCGTCACGGCTCACCGCCACGTACATCGTGGCCAGCATGTCCATGGAGATTTCCAGAATGCTGGACGTGCCGACCCCCTCCGGCAGTGACGCGTGCGTGTTTGTCACCGCGCCGGAAACCTTGACCATGGTCGAATCCATGTCAATGCCGTCCTCAAATTCCAGCTGTGTGATGCAGTAGCTGTCCGAGCAGACCGAGAATACGTTTTTCACATTGGAAACCGTACCGAGGGAAGCCTCCAGCGGCTCCGCCACCTGGATTTCCACGCGCTCCGGCCCCGCCCCGGGATATGGCGTAATCACGATCATGTAGGGCAAGGACAGCTCCGGCAGCAGATCCATTTTCAGATCCCGCAGGCTGATATACCCTAACAGCAGCACCATGATGACCGCCACGAGGATCGTGTACGGTTTTTTCACACTAAAGGTTTCCATCCCGAATAGTATACACCATTCCGGCGCGGAATGCCGTTTTTTTATTATGATATAATTGAAACCATGCAAAAGTTTTTTTGGAAAAAAACACGCTTGTTCCTGCTGCCGGGGGTGATGTGTGCGCTTATGCTTACCGGATGTGCGGGGGGTGATCAGAATACGGCCTCCGACGCGGCTGCGTCCGCGCTTCTGGCGCATAACGCGGAAACGGCGCAGAGCGCAAGCGCGACGGGCGCGCAAGGCACGGAAGACGCCGGCAACGCGGATGCGGCGCAGAGCGCAAGCGCGGCGGGAGAAGACGGCGGGGCGGAAGAAGAAAACCCGAATGTGTCCCGGCTGTCGGCGGAGATTACGCTGACGCTTGGCGATGTGCCTGAAACGCTCGCGGACAAACGCGCCTGGGAGGATGTGCTGGCCGGGTTCCACGAAATGTACCCGGGCGTGACCCTGCACATACAATCATCAGACGCGGAATCCCCCGCGCCGGGCTTACTCCTCGCGAGGCCGGAACAGCTGCTCCCGGGCGGCAGAGCAGGCGGCACAGACAGCGACGGCGGTGCGGGGCGCGCGTGGTGCGATCTGACGGCGCTCTATACACCGGACGCCTTTTCGGCGCTTTTGCCGAACGCCGTGAACGCCTGCCTTGCGGACGACGGGCATTACTACGCATACCCCTTTGCGGTCCGCGTTTCCTGCATGGCGATCAACCGCCGGATCTTCGAAGAAACCGGCGCGCTGCAATACATCGATGAAGAAACGCGCAGCTGGACAACGGAGAATTTCCTTGCCGCCGTGCAGCTGCTCTATGACGCCGGTTACGAAACGGTGCTGGAGCTCCCCTGCGCGGAGGAAGACCCCGCGGACGCAACGCGCTCCTTTGTCCTGAATCTCTTCGGCGGTTCCTTCGCAAAGCCCGCATACACCGGCTACGAAGTCCGCTCCGTCAATAACATTGAAACCTTTGAAGTGCTGAAGGAACAACAGGGCATTGTCATTGCGCAGGCGAAAACGGAAGCGGACGCGCGCGCTTCCTTTCGCGAAGGCAGCGTCCCCGTCGTCACTTCCTGGGATGTCGAAACGCAACTGACGGCGCTGACGAACCGCAACACGGAACTGCTTGCCGTCAGTTTTCCCACGAACGGCGGTGCCGTGCAGCTGCCGGGAGATCTGTATTGTCTTGCCCTCACGGCGGGCCTCGACGCGGCACAGACGGAGGCCTGCGAAGCGCTGCTTTCTTATCTTACCAC
This sequence comes from Lachnospiraceae bacterium, assembly GCA_017551665.1. Classification (GTDB taxonomy): domain Bacteria; phylum Bacillota; class Clostridia; order Lachnospirales; family Lachnospiraceae; genus Butyrivibrio. The sequence continues at coordinate 56,461 of JAFZLB010000052.1, read as the reverse complement.
TCTGCCCTTCCCCGCGAAAGATGCCCTGCTGCAAAGCGGATACTTCCCTGCCCTCCGTAATCTGCGCGGACTGTATGAGGAAGCGGACGACAGCGCAGCGCTGTTTGCCCTGCACATGGTTCCGCGGTTCGGCTTCTATGACCGCTTCGCACCGGAGTACGCGGAGGCCTGCGCCGCCTGGAACCGGATGATGGCGCAACTTCCGAACGGAACGGATGTGGAACAGTTGCTCAAAAATTTTCAAAATCGTTGAAATTATCTCTTTTCTATGATACGATGATTCTGTTGTCACTTCATCTTTCCATTTATTATAAGAAGGAGGATTGATCCATGAGAAAGTTTCTTGCAACGATGTTAGCGGCTGCCATGACAGTTTCGCTCGTGGCCTGCGGCGGCGGTTCCAACGGCGGCTCTTCCACAGCGGCTTCCGATGCGCCTGCGGCAGCCAGCACGGCGGCGGAAGCCGGCACGGCAGCGGCAGAGGTCAGCACGGCGGCAGAGGAAGTTTCCACACCCGAAGCAACGGCAGAACCCGTTTCCCTTACCTTCTGGACCTATCCGGTCGGCGGCTGGGGCAACAGCGATAACGTGGACGCGCTGCTTGCGAGCTTTAACGAAAAATATCCGGAGATCACCGTCACGATGGAGTATCTGGATTACACGAACGGCGATGACCAGGTCAACACCGCCATCGAAGGCGGAAATGCACCTGATCTCATCATGGAAGGCCCGGAACGCCTTGTGGCGAACTGGGGTGCCAGGGGTCTGATGGTGGATCTTTCCGATCTCTTCGCAGATCCGGAAGCGGCCGATATTTACGCCAATGTCACCAGTGCCTGCTTAAGCCCCGACGGCAATTATTATGAGTATCCGCTCTGCATGGTCGCGCACTGCATGGCGATAAACAAGACCATCTTTGAAGAAGCGGATGCCCTCCAGTACCTGAATCTGGACAACCACACCTGGACAACGGAAGATTTCTTCAAGGCGGTGCAGGCGATCTATGACAGCGGCCACACCAATGTCGCGGCGATTTACTGCGAGGGCCAGGGCGGTGACCAGGGCACCCGTGCCATCATCAACAACCTTTACAGCGGCAAGTTCACGAACCCGGAGCACACCGCTTACGCCGTCAACAGCCCGGAGAATATCCAGGCTCTGGAAGAGCTCTACGCACAGGACGGTATCAACTTTGACCCTGCCCTCGTCGGCGGAGGCGAGCAGGATCTGTTGCGCAACAACACCCTGGCCATGGCCTTCTGCTGGAATGCGGCATCGCAGACAAAGATCCCTGATGGGATGGACACTTACGGCATCACCGATGTGGGCGATGAAATCATCCCGATGAACTTCCCCACCGATGACGGCAAGGTGGAACTCTGCGGCGGTATCTGGGGCTTCGGTATTTTTGACAACGGCGATCAGGCAAAGATCGACGCCGCGAAGGCCTTCATCCGCTTCATGGCGAATGAAAACGTGAAGGACGCGGTGCTGGCCAGCGGCTTCTTCCCGGCACACTCCGGTGTCACGGATGTCTATGCCGGCACGGAAACCGCGGATGTCATGGCGATGTTCACGAAGGATTTCATGCCGAACCTGGGCGATTATTATCAGGTCGTTCCCGGCTGGGCGCAGGCGCGTACCGCGTGGTGGAACATGCTGCAGCGCATCGGCTCCGGCGGTGATGTCGCCACCGAAGTGGAAGCATTTGAAACGGAAGCCAACACGGCGGCCGGACAGTAAGTGTTTGAATGATCTGCCGCACCCTTCACCGGCGTGGAGGGTGCGGCATTTTACAAATCCCTTTGAGGAGGATGGCATGACGAAAGCCGCGCCGCGGTATACCACCAGAAGCAAAGTTCTTGTGATGCGCGAGACCAGATCGGCCTATCTTTTCCTTTTGCCGAGTCTGTTCTTTTTTCTGGTCTTCGTTATTTTTCCCATGGTGCTTTGTATTTACACCAGCTTTTTTGACTCCACGATGGGCAAGAACGTGGAAGACACCTTTGTCGGCCTTGCCAATTTCAGGGAGATGTTTTCCGACAGCGTCTTTTTAAAGGCGCTGCGGAATACCTTTGTCATTGTCATTGTCTCGGTGCCCGTTGTCACGGCCTTTTCCCTCTGGGTTTCCAGCGCGATCTACAAAATGAACGGAAAGGTCTTAAGTTTTTTCCGCTGCGTGTTTTATCTGCCGGTGGTCACCGGCTCCGTGGCGGTCACGGTGGTCTGGAAGTGGATGTTTAACAATTACTACGGTCTGTTCAACTACGTCGGAACATCCACCGGACTCATTGAGAAGAATATTAACTGGCTGGGGGACGAGCGTTATGCCCTCGCCTGTATCATCATCATATTGCTGACCACATCCATCGGTCAGCCCATCGTACTGTATGTTTCCGCCCTCGGCAATGTGGACGCCTCCCTCACGGAGGCCGCGGAAATTGACGGTGCCACGAAGTTCCAGCTCTTCTGGCGCATCAAGTGGCCGAACATCATGCCGACGACGCTGTATATCCTGATCATCACCACGATCAACTCCTTCCAGTGCTTTGCGCTGATCCAGCTGTTGACCAGCGGCGGTCCCAACCACGCCACGGACACGGTGATGTATTACATTTACTACACGGCCTTTAAGCTTTACCGCTACGGTTACGCCAACGCGATGGGTGTGGTGCTGGCCATCATCATTGCCCTGCTTTCCGCCATACAGTTCCGTGTGGCCAGGGGAAAGTAAGGGGGTGCGCGGATGAATACAAAGAAGAAAATGAAAATCACGCCCTACAAAGTGTTTTGTGTTGTTGTCCTCTGCATCTTTGCCTTCCTTTTCATCTTCCCGCTGTACTGGATTGTGACGGGAGCATTTAAGACGGCGGTGGACATCAACTCTTCCTCTCCCAGTTTCTTCCCTTCCGAATGGGTGATGAGCAATTTCCAGAAGCTCTTCAGCCGCCAGAAGGCGCCGGTCTGGGAGGTCTTTGTGCCCTTCGGTTCCTTCTTTACTTCGGACGGCTCCAAGATTCCGCTCTTCTCCGGACCCGTGGTGCCGGCGGCGGTCCGCTGGCTCATCAACACCGTCTTTATGGCGGTGATGGCCATGCTCTTAACCTGCATCACGGCGACAATGGCGGGCTATGTGCTGGCGAAGAAACGCTTCCGCGGACGGGCACTCCTCTTTACGCTCATCGTCTGTGCCATGGCGCTGCCCAAACAGGTCATCCTGATTCCCCTGATCCGGGAAATGAGCACGCTTCATCTGTACAACACCATCTGGGGCATCATCTTCCCCACGGTGGGCTGGCCCTTCGGCGTCTTCCTGATGAAACAGTTTTCGGAGGGGGTGCCCGGAGAAATGCTGGAAGCGGCCCGCATTGACGGTGCCGGGGAACTGCGCACTTTTACACAGATCATCGTACCCATGGTAAAGCCCGGCATCGGGGCGCTGGCCATCTTCACCTTCATCAGCAGCTGGAATGACTATTTCATGCAGCTGATCATGGTCTCGAGCACCAGCAACCTGACGATCTCCCTCGGCATCGCCAAGATGCAGGCGGAAAACTCGACGGACTTCGGCCTCATCATGGCGGGCGCGACACTCGCCGCCGTGCCGATCCTCACGGTGTTCATCATCTTCCAGAAATACTTCACCCAGGGCATTGCGATGGGTGCCGTGAAGGGATAAACTTCCCGGATGTCCTTTCGCGAATGGAAAAACAGAATCTTCGGAAGGGGCAGCAGAGGCACAAGGCTTTTGCTGCTCTTCTTTTCGCTTGTGTCCGGCCTTGGCGTGACCCTCGGCCATGTCCTGTTTACCATCGGCGAAGGAACGAGCGCACCGCTTTATCTGCATGTTGTCAGCGGCCTTGCGACCGGCATTTTGTTTTTCTTCCTGACCCTTTTGTGTACGGCGGTGCTGGCGCGTCTGGCCGGTGCGCTCTATGTCCGCGCGCCTGAGGACGCGCAGCAAAATCGCCTGTCCGCATGGAAGCTGCAGCTCATTCTCTTTGTTTCCTGGCTGCCCTGTTATTTTGCCTATTTCCCCGCGATCTATTCCTATGATGCGGAGCCGCAGCTCTTCCAGTACACCGGTGCGGCTTTTGACGATCATCATCCGCTCTTTCACACCCTGACCTTAGGCTGGGCCTATGATTTCGGGCAGTGGCTGCAGGCGCGGGGCATTGCCTTAGACGGCATGGCGGTGTATTCGCTGGTGCAGATGTTTCTGCTTTCCTTTGCGCTGTCAAGGCTCGTCTGTCTGCTGACGGAGCTTGGTCTTACAAAGCGCGGGCGCATCCTGACCATGCTCTTTTTCGCCCTCTTTCCCCTGCATCCGCTGATGGCGGTGACCACCTCCAAGGACACGTATTTTTCGGCCTTTCTCGTGCTGCTCAGTGTGGCACTGGCGCGTCTTTTGCTCTTCCCTCCGGAGGGAGGACAGGGAACAGTATCATTCCGGCACCTCCTTCCCCTGACCGTAAGCGCGCTGTTTATGATGCTCTTCCGCAAGAACGGCTTTTACATGATGCTGGGACTGCTGCTTGTGCTTGCTGTTGTAGTTTTCCGGCCCTCAGGCAGACGCGGGAACCATCCTTCGGCGGCGGATTCCCGGCCCTCAGGCAGCGGCAGGCTGCGGCTGTACCGCCTGCTCTTATGCGCGACGGCGCTTTCCCTCGCACTCTTCCTTTTGCTCAGCGAAGCGCTCATCGCCGCGCTCGGCGCAAAAAGGGGCGAGGCCGCGGAGGCGCTGAATATCCCCCTGCAGCAGATTGCCCGGACTTATGCAAGCAATCGTGAGACGCTGCAGTCTTCCGGGGAACTGGAAGAGATTCTGTACTATGAAACCGAAGAGGGATTACGGGGCTACCGTCCTTATATCTCGGATATGGTGAAGCAGGGGTTCCGGAACGAAGCCTTCGCGGAAAACCCTTTCGGCTTTGTGTCCCTCTGGACAAAGCTTTTCCTCCGTTATCCTTCCAGTTATGTCACCGCCGTCCTGTACCATACGATGGGCGCATGGTATCCGCTGGATGTCTCCCATACGCTTGTCTACCGGGACTGGTGGCGTGACCGCACGGGATACTATATCACAAACGCCACGCCCGTCTTCGCGGAACGTTTTGTGAAGGAAGAGAACCTGCTGCCTGCCCTGCGTCGCGTATACGAATGGTTCGCGACGGACTGCGTGCAGCTGAAGTTTGTTCCCCTCCAGCTTCTCTTCTCCCCCTGGCTCTACTGCACGGGAAGCTTCTTTCTTTTCCTTGCGCTTCTTGTCAAACGACGGCAGCGTGCCGCACTTGTCACCCTTCCGCATACGGTCAATCTTCTGTTTATTTACCTTGGCCCCTGCGTCATCGCGCGGTATTTTTATCCCTTTATCGCGCTCTTTCCGCTGATGGTCGCGCTTGCCGTTTCCCCTTATGTCACGGAAGAAGCACCTTTGCCTTCGCGCAAAGCGCCTGCGCCGGAGGCGGATGTGCCTGAGGTTTCGGGGGCCTGTATGACTACGGAGAATACAAAATGAAAAAAAAAGAAACGGAAGAAAACAATGGCACGGACAACCGATATATGAAGCAGGCGCTCGCGCAGGCGAAGAAAGCCCTTGCCCTGGGCGAGGTGCCCATCGGCTGCGTGATTGTCTTTCGCGCGGGAACGACGGAGGCGCGTGTGATCGGGCGCGGTTACAACCGCCGCAACACCGATCATTCCACCCTGTCCCACGCGGAGATCACCGCCATCCGAAGAGCAAGCAAAGCGCTCGGGGACTGGCGGCTGGAGGACTGCACGCTGTACGTGACGTTAGAGCCCTGTCAGATGTGCGCCGGTGCCATCGTGCAGGCCAGGGTAGCGCGGGTTGTCATCGGCGCGATGAACCCGAAGGCGGGCTGCGCCGGTTCCATTTACAATCTGTTCGACGAGCCGCGCTTCAATCACCGCGTGGAAACGGTGTACGGTGTGATGAAAGAGGAATGTGCCGCCGTCTTAAAGCAGTTCTTTACAGACTTGCGGATACGCCGTAAAATGAACAGAAAACCCTTACAGGAAGAAGAATGTGAGGACGTATGAACAAAACAATCGTATGCTTCGGTGATTCCAATACCCACGGCTATGACAACATGACGGGCGGGCGTTTTGACACGAATACCCGCTGGCCGCGTGTGCTTCAAAAGCTCCTCGGTGAAGACTATCTGGTGATCGAGGAGGGACTGTCCGGGCGCACCACATGCTTTGAGGATCCCCTGAATGAAGGGCTGAACAGCGTTCCCGCCATCCACCCCGTGCTGATGACGCATGAGCCGGTCAGTCTTCTCATCATCATGCTCGGGACGAATGACACCAAGGAACGCTTCGGCGCCACGGCGGCAAATATCGCGAAGGGAATGGAACGTCTGGTGAAAAAAGCGAAAGCATCCATTGACGCCTGGGCGGACGGTCCGAAGATCCTCATTGTCGCGCCGCCGCCGATCCTTCCGGAGTATGCCGGAACGGACATCGGTGATTACATGGGAAAGCACTGCGATGAAAAGAGTCGGGAGCTGCCGCCGCTCCTGGAACAGGTCGCGGAGCTTTTCGGGTGCGAATACATGAACGCGGCGGATACGGAAGGCGTTGTGATGGGCGGTGCGGACTTCATGCACCTGACGCCTGCGGCACATCAGGCCCTCGCGCAGGTGCTTTGCGAGAAAATCCGGGGACTATTCAAAACAGGGGGCTGAAACGCCCCCTGTCCCCTCGTCTTTTTATCTGAAAAAGATTGTGTATCTCAGTTCGTGATGGTCTTTTCCGTTTCCTTGTCAAAGACATGAATCTTGTCCGTATCCATCGCGATTTTGATCTCCATGCCGGGACGTGCTTTTGTGGCGGCATCGACACGAGCCGTCACCGCTGTCCCGCCGATCTCGAAGTACAGGAACACCTCCGCGCCCAAAAGCTCATAGACATTGATGGTGGAGGTAAAGACCGCGCTGTCCTGTGCGATGGCGGTCTCGGAATCATCCAGATCCTCCGGACGGATGCCCATCACCACCGTCTTGCCCTCATAACCGCCGTCCAACACCGCTTTGCTCTTTTCCGCAGGCAGCCGGATGTCTTTTCCGTCCACCACCAGCACCGCCGTATCGCCGTCACGTTTGACCGTCGCGTCCAGGAAGTTCATCTGCGGAGAGCCCATGAAGCCCGCCACAAAGAGATTGGCCGGCTGATCGTACAGATGCTGGGGCGTATCCACCTGCTGCACCACGCCGTCCTTCATGACGACAATGCGGGTGCCCAGGGTCATGGCTTCCGTCTGGTCATGGGTGACGTAAATGATCGTTGTACCGAGACGCTGGTGAAGGGAGGCGATCTCCGTGCGCATCTGCACACGCAGCTTCGCGTCGAGGTTTGAGAGCGGCTCATCCATCAAAAAGACCTTGGGGTTACGGACGATGGCGCGGCCCATGGCCACACGCTGCCTCTGACCGCCGGAAAGTGCCTTGGGCTTTCTGTCCAGAAGGCTTTCCAGATCCAGAATCCTTGCGGCTTCCCGCACCTTCTGATCGATTTCGTCCTTCGGCATCTTGCGCAGTTTCAGACCAAAGGCCATGTTCTGATATACCGTCATGTGCGGATACAGGGCGTAATTCTGAAACACCATCGCGATATCGCGATCCTTTGGCTCCACGTCGTTCATCAGCTTGTCGTCGATATACAGATCACCGGAGGAAATGTCCTCCAGCCCCGCGATCATGCGCAGCGTCGTCGTCTTTCCGCAGCCCGACGGCCCGACGAAGATGATAAACTCCTTGTCCTCAATTTCCAGATTGAAGTCCTTGACGGCCTCAAAGCCGTTCGGATAAACCTTGCCGATCCCTTTTAACGATAATCCGGACATGACATTCCCCTCTTCTTTTGTATGACAGGTAATAAGAATAAGTAACTTAATTATTTTAACATATCTTGTGTCAAATTTGTAGGCTTTCGCGCATCTTTTCGAAAAAAGAAATCTCCCGCGGATAGTCCGTGAATGTCATCTTTCTGCCGAAGAGATCATCCAGTTTTTTCAGAACGGACATTCGTCCGATTTTGCTTTCCGCAAGCTTCAACGCACGGTAATCGTAAAGTGCCTGCTTCAGCGTCATGCCGCGCAGGGACTCGTAAGCACTGCCGTCCGGCGCGGGATAGACCAGAAAGGCATCACCGGAGGGAAAGGCCTCCCCTGCATCCGTGACCAGATACGGATTGATCTTTTCTACGGAGCGTTTGCTGTTGTAGAAATTGAAGCCCCAGTGCAGAAAGCCCTCGATTTCATAGTAATAGAGCAGCGTGCCGAGAATGCGGTTTCTTGCGGAAGGCATGACGATGAAGCGGTTGGGGACATCGACCGCCTGCATGGTGCAGTGATACGCCCACAGGGGACGGATTCCGGCATCCAGGAAGGGATGTATCGCGTCGATGCTGACCACCGGATGGTCGATGATGCCCTTCTCAAAGACCGCAAAGGCGCTGATCGCGTCCATGACCCTGCAATCCGCAAGCAGGTCAATGACAGCGTTTCTCGCGAAGGCGTAAGTTTCCGCTTCCTCCTCATGCGGCTCGTCCGAAATATGGAAGACAGTGCGCGAAAACCAGTCCTCCTCCCGCAAAAACGTGCAGAGCGCCGGAAGAAACTCTCTCAAAAACCTGATATAACTTCCCTCCGACACCGGCGTATGCCAGCCGAAGGCCTGCTCCTCCGCTGTTCCGTTTTTGACAATGATTTTCGGCGCATACACCGCACCCCACTGGGAAAACAGATGCGGCATCTCCAGATGCGTGATGCCGTGTGTTTTACAAAGCGACATCCAGCGTTTCAGAAGCGAAAAATCAAAGTCATATCCCGCTTCCGTTTTTGTTATCTGCACAAGCTGTACGGTGGTGCGTTCCCCGCCGATGCCGGTGTCAAGCGGCGGCGTAAACACAGGCGTCAGCAGCGTATTGACACCGTGCGAGGCCGCGGAAGCAATGAAGTTATCGAGGATGCGCCAGTGTTCTTCGGAGAAGACCTCCACCCCGTAATAATCCGCAAGGCAGTCCGCATGAAACCACTCCGTGTGGTACAGACTCTGTTCCGGAAGCCGCCCGTCAGACATCTCCAGACGCACTTCCATCCGGGCAAGCACCCCGCTTTTGTCTGTCGCGAGCAGTGTCACCGTATGTTCCCCTGCCGGCACGCCCGTAAAATCCACCCAGATACTTCGCCACTGGGCGGGAATCGCGCGGATGCCTTTTGTCGTTTCAAGCGGAAGCAGGAGATCCGGATAAAGACCGGGTTTTGTGGAAAGATAATCACTGTCCCACGTCCCGTGACAGGGGTAGCTGCAGGGAACCGGGCGGACACTGCGAAAAGACGCGCACTGTGCCACCGGAGATTCCACCCCCAGATCAAAGGCGGTATCTCCTTCACCGAAGGCATCATCCGTACAGGTGTAAGCCACCTGTACGGACAATGTCTCGTTCGCAAACCCGCGCAGGACGCAGGGTTGCAGTTTTTCCGGTCTTCTGTCCGGCAAAACCTTTTCCAGACAGTGCACCGGATAGATTTCGTATGTCGTCATAGCCTCTCTTACTTCAGCGCGTCATGCCATTCCTTTGCCTGACGCGTCATTTCTTCATAGACCTCGGCTGCGCCGGCGGCTTCCAGCTTTGCCTGCACGTTAGCAATGTCCGCCGCCGGATCTTCCGCAAAACCGAGATAGAGCAGTTTCATGTCCGTGGTATAGATCTCGCCGATTGCCGCCACCTGGTTGCGGACGGATTCGTTGTTGAAGGTGAAGGCCTGGTATTCACTGCCCTTTGCCGTTTTGATCCAGCCGTCGTACAGATCGTCATAGTTCGGGATGCCGCCCGCGATGGATTTCCAGTAAGCATCGTTGCGGATGCCCCAGTTGCAGTTGCCGTCATATGGATAGTTTTCGTTGGCATCCGTCAGCTCGATCTTGCCGTCGCCGAGACTCGTATAGTGCACCCCCTCAATACCGTAGCAGAACAGATCATGGATTTCCTCGTCATTGCGCAGAAGATCCAGTGCCATCAGCGCACGCTCCGGGTTTTTGGATTTCGAGAACACGCACATGCCGTTCGCAAGATAGGACTGCACGATGGCCGGCGCCTTGCCCTGCGCGTCCACGACGCGGATGTCCCACTCGGGATGCGCCTGCATCAGCGTGGTATATTCGCCCTTGGCGTTGTTGATGTTCATCAGCGCCGTCGCGCTCTTGCCCGCCGCAAAGCTCTCTTTGTTGTTCTGCGTGTTGACCACCGCGCTCTTGCTCCAGAAGCCTCTGTCCTTCCAGTCCTTCAGCTTTTCCACCGTCGTCAGGAAGGCCGGATCCTCCGTCTCATTAAAAACGGTTGCGGAATCATCGCCGCTTTCGATGTAACCCATGAGCTGCTCCGGATTGACCTTTTCCAGACGTCCCGCGATTTCCGCCTGCCAGAAGAGATCATACAGGAAACGATCATCAAAATCCGAGCCGATATCCAGCGGAATCATGCCGGGATCATTGTCCGCAACCGCCTGCAGATACGCTTCGATATCATCGATGGAATTCACCTGATCAATGCCGTATTTTTCCATCAGATCGCCTCTCACGAAGAAGACATAGGCGGTCAGTTCCTTGTAGTTCATCGGCAGCATATAGACCTTGCCGTCCACCTTGGACTGCTCCCACGCGTCGTCATAAATGGTGGCAGCTGTTTTGGGCGCGTATGTTTCCAGCATTTCCTTCGTGATTTCGTAAAATCCCTGCTTGCTGGCCTGTGCGTTGTACATCGCCCAGTCCGCGGAATAGATCAGGTCAAAGTCCTCACCGGAAGCAAAGACCAGCGGGTATTTCTGCTCGTATTCGCCCCAGCCCATAAACTTCACTTCAAGTGTTGCGTTGATTTCCGCCTTCATCTTTTCATTGATCTTGTCAAAGACCAGATCGAAGTCCGGCGTTCTGTCTCCCAGCAGGTACATCGTCAGCGTCACTTCCTCCGGTGTCTCCGCTGCCGGTGTTTCCGCCGCCTGCGTTGTGTCCGCGGGCTGCTCCGCCTGTGATGTGCTCACAACGCTGTCCGCGGCCGGTGCGGAAGACGCAGCGCCGCCCGCGTTACCGCCGCACCCCGAAAGCGCGGCCGCAAACATCGCCGCCGTCAGCGTGCAGGCAAGAAACCTTTTCAACTTCCTCATCTTGTTTTCCTCCTTTGTTGTGCGTGAATGGTTGTTCTTGTTTTATCCGCAACGGTACCTCAGCCTTTGACGGCACCGATGGTGACCCCTTTCACAAAATATTTTTGCAGGAAGGGATAGAGCAGGATGATCGGTCCGGTCGCAATCACGGTCATGGCAAGCTTCACCGGCTCTGTCGGAATCTGCGCCGCAGGAATACCGGCCCGCGCCGCCGCCTGCGCCATCCCCTGGCTCTTGTTCAAAATATCATTCAGATAGTATTGCAGCGGATACATCTTCGCGTCATCAATGAACAGCATCGCGTCATACCAGTCATTCCAGTAATTGAGCGCGGTAAAAAGCCCCACCGTGGCAAGCCCCGCCTTGCTCAAAGGCAGCGCAATCATGCGGTAAACCCTCCAGTCACCGGCACCGTCCAGCTTTGCGGATTCATAGACCTCATCCGGGATGCTTTTCATATAGCTTTTCAGAATCAGCAGATAGGTCGCGTTGACCATCAGCGGCAACAGCAGGGAGATAAAGTTGTTTTTGAAATGCAGGTACTTGATGTTGAAAATGTACCAGGGAACGAGACCGCCGCCGAAGACCGTCGTAAAGTAAAAGAAGAAGGAAACGGCGTTGCGGTAGCGGAAGCTCTTGCTCGCAAGTACAAAGGCCGCCATGCTCGTGATGAACAGGCTTAACACCGTCCCCGTCGCCGTCACAAAAATCGTCACGCCGTATGCGCGGAGAATGTCACCCGGCACGCGGAACAGAAAGGCATAGGCCTCTGACGAAAAGACCTTCGGAATCAGACGATAGCCGTCCGTCAAAAGCGAGGACTGCTCCGTAAAGGAACCCGCCAGAATCAGCAGAAAGGGCAACACGCAAAAGACCGTCAAAAGGGTAATCAGCGTGTACCCCAGTGCGAAAAATACCGTTTTGTCCCTGCCTCTTTTTCTTTTTGACTTTGCCTGCATTCTTCTCCCGCCTCAGAACAGTGTGTAATCCGGTTCGACTTTTTTGACCGCGTAGTTGGCAAGCAGTATCAGGATGAAGGAAAAGACCGACTGATACAGGCCTGCCGCACTCGTCATGCCAAACTCCTGTAAATACATGAGACTTCTTGTCACATAGGTGTCGATGACGTCCGTCGTGCCCAGCGTCATGGGATTGTTTCCGGTCACCTGCCAGAACATCTGGAAATCGCCTTTCATGATGGTGCCGATGGACAACAGAATCAAAATGATCATCGTCGGACGGATCCCCGGCAGCGTGATATGGCGGATCTTTTGCCAGATCGTGGCACCGTCCACATCCGCGGCCTCATAGAGCTGTGGGTCAATATTGATCACGCTCGCCAGATACATCACCGTCCCGTATCCCAGGTTTTTGAACAGGCTCACCAGAATCAGAATCGGAATCCATGCCTTCGGATTGGAATAGACATCAACCGCGCCCGCGCCGATTTGCTTCAGGAAGGTATTGATCGCACCGAACTCGTAATTGAACAGGTTGTAGATAAACGCGCCTACCACGACCCAGGAAATGAAGTACGGCAAAAACATGAGGGACTGCGTGACTTTTTTGAACCGTTTGCGTGTGATCTCGGATAAGACAATGGCGACGGTGATCTGCATGACCGTGTTGACGGTCAGAAACGCGATGTTGTAAAGGATGGTGTTTCTTGTGACTGCCCAGGCCTTACCGCTTTTGAAGAAAAAGAGGAAGTTCTGAAGCCCCGCCCATGGACTGCCAAAGATGCCGTCATGGTAATTAAACTCCTTAAAGGCCAGAACAATACCGCTCATGGGGATGTAGCACATCAAAATCACCACGATCGCCGCAGGAAGAAGCATGAACCATTTTGTCCTGTTTTTTTTCAGATCCCGCAGGAGTCCTCCGTTTTTCATGACACCTCCTCTGATTGCCATGATAACAAAGAAAAAGAATGCCCCTCAACGGAAGAATCCTTGGAAAGGTGGACAAATTTCGGGAATGTTCATAAAATGAAATGGTAACGCTGCCGCTTTGGATACGGGGTGCGTACCCGGAAGGCTTATGATTTCCATACTGATCGTCGATGACGAAAAACTCGCACGCAATACGCTGAAAAAGATCATTCCCTGGCAGGAATTGGGGATCGACACGCTCTATGAGGCCGCAGACGGCGCCGAGGCGTTTGCGCTTGTCAAGCTGCACCGTCCGGATATCATTCTCAGTGACATCAAAATGCCTCACATGGACGGCATTGCTTTTGCAAAGCTCCTGCGTGAAAACGAATGGCCCTCCCATCTGATTTTCCTGAGCGGCTACACGGACAAGGAATATTTGAAGGACGCCATCCATTTGCAGGTGGACGGCTATATCGAAAAGCCGCTCAACCCGGAGGAAATCTCCGCGTTGCTGCGAAAAGTCGTCGAAAAGTGCAGGCAGGAACACAGCGACAAAAAGGAAACGGTGTATTTTTTCCGGAACCGCTATGATGACACGACCCTGAACGATCAGGTTTATACACTTTCCAAACAGGCACTTTCTGACTTTTCCGACGCGCTGAAACAAAAAGACCGCACAAAAGCCCTTTTGCTGCTGCAAACGCTGTGCGCCAAAATGCGGCAGTGCGAAGGAACGGAGCCGGATTATCTCCGCGGAATTTTCGGAAGGATTGCGCTGTTGGTCGAACAAAGCGCGGAGCTGAACGGCGCTTCGCAAACTGCCGCGGACGGTGCGCGTCTCGTTCATCAGGTTTCCGGCATCCGTCAGTTTTCCGTTATGGAAAGCAGTGTGCTCAGCCTGACGGAAGCATTTTTTGAAGAAATCTCCGGGATGACGGATGACCCTGTGGGCAAGGTGCAGTCTTACCTTTTGGAGCATTTTCGCAATCCGGATCTCGCCATTCAGGACATTGCGTCACATCTGAATTTCAACCATACTTATTTAAGTACCGTCTACCGGCAAAAAACCGGTCACACCATCAATACGCACCTGACGCAGCTCCGTATAGAGGAAGCGAAAAAACTCCTGCTGGAGACATCCCTCAGACTCTATCAGGTGGGAGAGGCGGTCGGATACCGCGACGGCAAATACTTTGCGCGGATCTTCACACGGGAGGTCGGCGTTACCCCCAGGCAATTCCGGGAGTACCGGCATGCGTAAGCGCATGACAAAAACGCTGCAGGGTCTGATCCGGGACACCGGTCTTCGCACAAAGATGATTGTGCTGTTTTCCGCATTGCTTCTTCTGCCCTTTGGCTTTTTTGCCTTTTACGCGGTGTCGCACACAAGGGACACCATGCGGGAACAGACGCTCTCGGCTGCTTATAAGGCCTTTTATGATACGATTACCGCAATTAACACAAAAACCAACCGCGCAACCGATGTGGTCTCTCTCCTGATTTACGAGGATATCGTCTACCGGAGCGCCGAACCCGACGCACCGGATTATACTTATCTCCAGCAACTGGAGGATTACCGGGCGCTTTCTGCGGAATTTGAAAACCTGAAGCTTCTGGGAGGTGTCAGCAGCATCTGCCTTTATATCGACGCACCCGGGCTTTCTTCCGCTGACGGACAGATTCTGCGGTCTTTGTCCGAAATCAGCTCTCTTCCGAAATTTGCGCTGTTCAACGAGGAGCACAGCCATCAGTGGTTTTCACCAAAAGACTTTGCGGACAGGAAGGACGCTTCTTTTTCCTGCATGCGGATGCTGTACAATCCGCGCTCGCCCGGCAGTCCGCTCGCCGTGCTGCGTGTGGATTTGTCCGGAGAGGAAATGATGAACGCGCTGCACGGCTCTTCCGTAACGGAACAGGGTGTCGTGCTTCTTTTGGACGGGGAAGACATCCTGCTGTCTTACGGCAGGCCGGACGCACTGCCTTTATCCGGGAAAGAACTGGAGCAGATCACAAACAATGCGGGAGAGGAATGGCAAAGTGTTTTTGCCGGCGGCGAGGCCTGCTATTCGTATTGCACCACGCTGCCGGATACCGGCTGGCATCTCGTCACCGTCATCCCCCACCGGGAAATTGCCGCTCCCGGCGCAAAGCTTCGCAACAACCTGCTGCTGGTTGCCGTCTTTTTGGTTGTGCTGGCACTGGCCGCGGCGGTACTCATCAGTGCGCTTCTGACCAGACGCATCCGTCTGCTGTCGGAGCGGATGCAGGAAGTGGAATCCGGCCGCATGGATGTGGCACCGCTTTCGCCGGGAAAGGATGAGGTCGGTCAGCTCATAGATCATTTCAATAACATGGTAGCGCATCTTCGGGAGCTGATGGACGCGCAGGTGCGACAGGGCATGGAAATCAAGAATCTTGAACTCAAAGCCCTGCAGGCGCAGATCAATCCGCACTTTCTCTACAACACGCTTGACACCATCAACTCCTTTGCCTTTGAAAAGGATTCGCCGGAGATTCGGGAGCTTGTCGGCGCGCTCGCGACGTTTTATCGCATCTCCCTGAGCAAGGGCTCCGACCGCATTCCGATCAGAAGTGAAATCGCGCACGCAAGAGCCTATGTCGGCATCCAAAAGTTTCGCTTCGCGGATCAGATTACGGTGTACTGGGAAATTGAGGAAGAAATTGAGGACGTAAGCATCATCAAGATTGTACTGCAGCCGCTGATCGAAAACGCGATGATCCACGGCATCTTTGAAAAAGAATCCTCCAACGGAACCATCACGGTGCGCGCCTTTCGGGAGGGGAACGACGCGGTCCTGCAGGTTACAGACGACGGCGTCGGGATGACATCGGAGGAAGTAGCGCAATATTTCGGAGAAACGGAAGAGGTGACCACGACAGCGGGCGGCTACGGCATCCGCAACATCCACGCGCGGCTGCGCCTGTCCTACGGCGCGCCTTACGGTCTCTCCTGCGAAAGCGAAAAGAACAAGGGAACTACCGTTTCTGTCCGGATTCCCTTACATCAGACTCCCTCTCAAAGTCAATCTCAGTGATTGAGGGCAGGCGAAAACTGAAGGTGGTTTTCTTTTTGGGATTTGTGATGGAAAAGTCTCCTCGCGAAATCACGTTTTTATTCCGTTTTCGCGAATGGTAAACGCTCCGGACTTCTTCATAAACGCATGTTATTCAAACAAAAAGACACTCTGAATACTCTCATGATAGGAGTCTTTGTCTTCGATACATTCCTGTATCAGGTATGTTCCTGCCGGATACTGTTTTGTGAGCGCCTTGTAGGCACTTATGATTGATCTGAAATGACCCAAGACCCGTCTGTCCCTGATTGCTATGTAGCCCTTGCCATACTCCTTATAAAACGACGTGCAATGATCCATAAAAAAACGGTAGTCTTTATATCTGCGTTCCTCGGAGTATGTGATCTTCTCTTGTATACTTTTTCTCGCTTCCACTATAGTGATACCTTCGACGCCGTCCAGACGCTCCTGTTCTGCCTGCAAAACACGTTCACGCATTTTCGATCGCTTTTCCCTACATTCACTGCTCACCAATGCCAAATCTCCCCTGCCGTTTACTTCGATATCATTATATCGCAAAAATGATATTTCGCAACTGTCGGATCCGCAGGATTTGACATTCCGCTGCATCCGCGCTATACCTAAAACATGATACAAAAAGGGATCGGAACCGCCGTACTTGTGTGCGGCATATTGCTTGGCGCCTTTCTTCTGCTGCGGGCCTTTCGCGAGCGCGAAAGCGTGCGGGCGGAGAACGGAAGTTTCGCCGTCCTCGGGGCGGCGGAGTTTGTGGTGTTTGTGCTGGCCACGCTCGGCATCTCCGACTATCTGCTGAACACCATTCTTTACCAGAAGCTGCGGCTTGCGGAGGATAAGAAGCTGCCGGGAACGCTGGTGGCGGCGGGGCTGGTGCCGAGCTCCGTCATGGCCTTTTCGCTGCTGCGGGTGGAAAACCCGGTGGAGCTGCGCACGCTTCTGGTCTGCTGCGTCTCCATCGCTGCGGGCGCCGTCCTCGGCACGCGGCTGGTCGGGCGGATGGACGGGGCAAAAATCCGCCGTGTGATGGGCATCGCGCTGATCGGTTCCATGATCGCGCTCATCGTGAAAATCATCGTCTCCGAAGGCGGGGCGGGCACGGCAACCGGCCTGACGCCGCCGCAGCTTGCCGCGGCGCTTGTGTTTTCTGTCTTCTGGGGCGTCGTCAACATGATCGGCGTGCCGATGAAGCCCGCGGGCACGGCCTTCTTTCTGATTCTCGGCATGTCTCCGCTTGGCACACTCACGCTCATCCTGGTCATGGGCAGCATCGGCCCGATGAGCGGCGCGGTCTCTGTGATCAAAAGCCGGCGCTATCACCAAAAGCTCTGCTGCGCCGCGGTGCTCTTCGGCGTATGCGGCGCGGTGCTGGGAATCCTCTTTGCCATCACCGTCAACGCAACGGTTCTGAACGTCCTTCTGATTGCCGTGATGCTGGTCGCCATCGTTTCCATGCTGCGAAAACCGGCGCCTTCGGGGATGGCGGAACAGGAGGGGAGTGTGGTAAAATAAGGTGTTCCCACAGGGCGTTGTTGTTGCGCATTTTCTTTACGGACACAGGGCATGAAGCGATTCCGGATTGATGAACGGTATATGGAGATCAGTCTGCCGCGGATTATCGCGACATCGCTTTGCATGATGCTGTTCAGCTTTTATCTCTCCATTGACAATTTTATGCATGACACGCCAAGGGTCGGATGGGTGGCGCTGGTCTGCGGTCTGATGACGGCGCTCGGCACCGGCATTTATTATTACTGCAAGCGCACGAACCGGACGAAGGGCGGGCTCTTGTATTTCGGCATCTTCATCGAGGCCTGTGTTTACTGGTTTGTCTTCGCCTATTTCCTGTACACGGGCGGCACCGGCGGTACCAGCATCTTTCTGATTTTCATCGCGGGCCCCGCCTGCTTTTTTTCCTACAACATGGTACTGGCCACGGGCTTTTGTACCGTCATTTTCATTGGCATGACCATCTACATGACCACGCCGCTGCACCTGTCGGGATACCGCTTTCCGGAGGAGTATTACCGGCGTCTGCCGCTGCTCTATCTTTTGGAAATCATTATCTGTATCATCGCGCAGTACATCGCCGTGCGGGCAAAAATCCGGCAGGACGACGCCATTGAGGAAGCCCGGCGCGCCAATGCGGCAAAGTCGGATTTCCTCGCGAATACCAGCCATGAGATCCGCACACCGATCAACGCCGTGCTCGGCATGAACGAGCTGATCCTGCGGGAAAGCACCGCGGCGGAGCTGGAGGATCTTTCCGATCCGGAGGTGCTGAAAAAGAAGTTTCAAATGATCAAAAACTACGCCGTCAACGTGGAAAGCGCGGGCCACAATCTGCTGGCGATCATCAACGATATTCTGGACTTTTCCAAGATTGAGGAACGGCGGATGGATATCATCGAAGCGGAATATCTTTTGAGTTCCGTTTTGAATGACGTCAGCAACATGATTCACTTCAAGGCCGGCAAAAAGGATCTGGGCTTTGTGACGGATGTGGACGAAACGTTGCCGGACCGCCTTTTGGGCGACGAGATCCGCGTGCGCCAGGTCATCACCAACATCCTGAACAACGCCGTCAAATACACGGACACCGGCAGCATCACCCTTTCGGTACGCGGGGAACGGGCGGAGCGGACGCTGCGCCTGATCATCACCGTGACCGACACGGGCATCGGCATCCGCGAGGAGGACATCGGCAAGCTCTTTGCCCGCTTCGAGCGTTTTGATCTGCAGAAAAACAGCACGATTGAGGGAACAGGCCTCGGGCTTGCCATCACAAAGCATCTGGTGCAGATGATGCACGGCGAAGTGCGGGTGGAAAGCGCGTACGGAAAGGGCTCCGCCTTCACGCTCATTCTCCCCCAGACCATCCTCTCCGATGAGCCGATCGGGGACTTTAAGACCAAATTCGAACGCAGCCTCGATGACCGCGCGACTTATCACGCACCCTTCCGTGCGCCGGAAGCGAGGGTTCTTGCGGTCGATGATACGGAAATGAATCTGCTCGTCATACAGGGTCTGTTGCAGCAGACGCAGCTGCGGCTGGATACGGCTTCGGGCGGACAGCAGGCACTGACCATGACGAGAAACACCCGCTATGACCTGATTCTGATGGATTACCGGATGCCGGAAATGGACGGGACGCAGACCATGCGCGCCATCCGCGAGCAGAAGGACGGTCTGAATACGGACACCGTCATCATCTGTCTGACGGCAGACGCGGTACACGGCGCGAAGGAACGTTATCTGTCGGAAGGCTTCCACGATTATCTGTCCAAGCCGGTGGAAATTGCTGCGCTGGAGGCCGCGCTCATCCGCTATCTTCCCGCGGAAAAGGTGCTGTCCCTGCCGGGCGACGGGGCAAGCGTGCAAATAGCGGAAACGCCGCAGGCGGAAGAAGGCGACACGGCGCTGGCAAAGATGTATGCCTCGGTGGACGCGCTGGATTACGCGGAGGCAAACACCCACCTGCCCGATGACAAAATCCTGAAACGGGCACTCGGCAAGTTCTATGAACTGACGGAATCCAACGCGGATGAGATCTCGCGTCTGGCGGAGGAAGGGGATTACAAAAACTACACCATCAAGGTGCATGCCCTGAAATCCAGCGCCTTGCTCATCGGTGCGGCGGAACTCTCGGCGCTCGCAAAGGAGCTGGAAGCGAACGGAAATCTGCTGACGGAAGCGGAAGAAGGCTCCGAAAAATATGCGGACGCGCTTCGCTTTGAACGCGAATCGACCCCCCGGCTGCTGCAAATGTACCGGCAGCTGCGGGAAGATCTGAAGCCCTTCCTGGAAGCACCGCCGGAGGATCGGCAACCGGAGCTTCCCGAAATGAAAGCGGAAGAACTTGCCGAACTGTATGAGGCCGTGCGGGAGCTTGCCGCCGCTTATGACCAGGACGGCATCCGGCGTGTGCTGGAGCAGGCCGGCGGCTACCGCGTCCCCGCGGAAGACAGGGAGCGCCTCGACAACCTCCGCCGCCTTGCGCAGAATTCGGACTGGGAAGGCCTGCGGGCCGCGGCGGAAAAGGCGGGCTAAGAAGACTGAAACGCTTTTTTACGATTGAGGAGGATACCATGATTTACGACAAACTGAGCAATGTTTCCCGTTATCTTCGTCTTGATGACAATCTGGATTTGGCGCTCCGGCATATTGAGACACATCTGTCCGATGTTTCGGGGCATGTTGACATCAGTGGCGAGGATGTCTATGTCAATCTCTTTTCGTACAGCACGGTGCCGGAGGAGGAAGCGTTTTTTGAAATGCACCGTGACTATGCGGACATCCATATCATGCGTAAAGGACGTGAACGCGTGGCGGTATCGGAACGCTCCGTGCTGAAAGAAATTGAGGCTCATCCGGAACAGGATTTCTGGAAAATGGACGGCATCTGCGAAGTACCTCTCACACTTGCGCCGGATTCCTTCCTGATCGTTTTCCCCGGCGAGGCGCACAAGTTGAAAATGATGACAGACGCCCCCGAAACGGTGACAAAGGCTGTGTATAAAATCAGGATCAAGTCCCAACCACTCTGACGGAGGAAAGCATGCGGGTCGCGGTGGAAAAGATGCGCTGAAATCAGGCTCTGTCCGTCACCTCATGCACAAACACTTTGCGATTTTCTTTTAGTGAAATCGTCGCGGCATCCGCCGTTGCGATGGCGGCGCGGGCGGCTTCTCCCGTCATCAGCGGACGAAACTCCTCCGGCACCGGTGCGCCGTGCATGATGCTGTTAAAACAGATCATTTCTTTTCTCATAATCTCATGCAGCCACATCGGCGGTTTTTTTCCGGGATGTCCGTATTGAATTGCGCCATCCATTTCCGTGCTGTGATAAATCCGCAGGCGGTCATCATCCACTTTCTGTGTTTCATGTACGGTGTAACGCTCCTCTGTTCCGTCCGCACATTTTACGGTCATGCCAACATTGCACATATCAATCCGAATCGCACCTTCGGTACCTTGAATCAGTACATAATGCTCCGGCCAGTGAAAGGCGGAACCGTACTCGCAAATCGCGTAGGTATTATTCCCGAATTCCAGAGACAAAAACAACATATCATCTTCATCCCCGAACTGCGGACCGGTATGCGCAACATTCCCGCCCGTCATCGTGACCGCCGTCGCGTGACCCATGATAAACTGAATACAATCCAGCTCATGGATGTGGTGATAAAGATGACCGCCTGATTTTTCACGAATTTTCTTCCAGCTGATTTCCGGCTGTGGCTCCTCCCATCCGTTTCTTGCAGAATGCGCATAGAGCACGCGTCCGATCTTTCCTTCCGAAATCATTTTTTTCGCATGGCGCACGCTACGGAAAAAGTTCATAACATGCCCCGCCATAAAGGTGACATTTTGCGCTTCCGCCGCCTTGACCATCTCATCGCAATCCGCATAGTTCAACGCAATCGGCTTTTCGCAGAAGATGTGCTTCCTGTTTTTTGCGGCGCACAGCACAGGCTCTTTGTGCAAATAGTTCGGCGTCGCTACAATGACGGCGTCAATATCTTCTCTGGCACAAAGGACTTCCATATCCGTTTCCGCGTCGCAGCCAAATTCCTCCGCAATCTTTTCTCCATTTTCCGGATCCAAAACGGCAATGACCTCGGCGCCTTCCTGTTCATTCAAAATTCTTCCCAGCTCCGCGCCAAAGTAGCCCACACCAATGATTCCATATCTGACGGTTTTCATGTTTTTTCCTTTCTTTGCGGCTCAACCTTTAAGACTTCACCGCACCCTGCGCCAATCCGCCCGCGATTTTCTTTTGTATCAACATAAAGAAGATAACGGACGGCAGTACAACCACCGTTGACGCTGCCATCATCACGCCCCAGTCCAGAACCTCCTGACCCGTCAGGGATTTCAGTGCCACGGCGATGGTCATTTTCTCTGTGCTGTTCATCATAATCAGCGAATACAAAAATTCATTCCAGACGTTGATGAACGTGTATATTGCAACCGCCACAATACCGGGCGCCATGATCGGCAATACAACCTTATAAAACACCTGTATCTTATTCGCACCGTCCACCCGTGCAGCCTCCTCGATTTCTAGCGGCACCGTGTGAACAAACCCCACGAGAAGCCATAGTGCATAGGGAACGGTGATTGACAAATAGACAATGACCAGTCCCGCTCTGTTGTTCATCAGACCGATGCGACCCATAATGATTGCGTACGGCACTGCCAGTAAAATTGGCGGAAACATATAGGTCGTGATCAGAATGCGCGTCATGAACTTCCCGAATCTCGGGAAAAAGCGCACAACACCATAAGCGCCAAGAGAGGCAATGATGATCGCGATCAGTGTCGTGGATCCGGCAATGATGACGCTGTTTCTCACATTTGTTCCGAAGTTCAACTGCTGAAACACCGTTTTGAAGTTTTCCCAGGTGACGGAAGACGGAAGGATCGCCGTTGGATTCTGTGTCAATTCTCCCTTCGGCTTCACGGAGGAAAGCAGAATCCACAAAAGCGGAAAAACCGCTACAAGTGATAAAACAGTCAGATAAACATAACTGATGATCGTTCCCGGACGTGCACGCCGGAGCAGCTTCCCTTTTTTCATGACGTGCTCTCCTTTTCCCAACGGTTCAACAGCCTGAAATACAGAGAACAGACAAGCAGCAGAAACAGCAGCAGCAACACCGTCACCGCGGATGACTTTCCAAGCATGCGCATTCCCCATCCGGTATCATACGCATAAATCGGCACTGTCATCGTCTTGTTGCCCGGTCCCCCGCCGGTGATCAGATAGATGATGTCGAAACTGTTAAACACCCATATCGTACGCAATACAACCAACAGCCCCACCACCATACGGATGTGAGGAAATGTAATGTGGCAAAATGATTGAATCCCGGAAGCTCCGTCCAGTTGGGCGGATTCGTACTGATCCTGCGGTACGGTCTGCAGGGCGGAAAGAATATTGACCATCATCAGCGGCGCTCCAAACCAGATGTTCAAAAACACCAGAGTCGGAAACGCAAGCTCTGCGCTGCTTAAAAACTGCGGTGCCGTCTCACAAATGCCGAGTTTTACCAGTATATTCGGCAAGAAACCCGAAACTCCGTTCAGAATCCATTTCCATGAAAAGGCAAGCACGATCGACGGAAACGCCCACGGGATAATCAGCAGCGTCCTGTATATTCCGCTGCCGCGTTTAATCCTGTTCAGCGCCAAAGCAGCGGTAAATCCCACAAACAACTGTCCCGCCAATGAAATGGCCGTCCATTTCAGATTGGTAACAAAAGCGGTCCAGAAAGATTTGTCACTGAGAATTGCCTTATAGTTATCAAGTCCGATCATTCTGAAATCAGCTTTGATCAGATTCTTGTTTGTGAAGCTGTAAAAAATACTGGACGTGACAGGATATAGCATCAAAAGCACCACGACAAGAATCGCGGGAAGCACAAAGAACCAGCTCGTCATGGATGCAATCATTTTTTTATTGCCACGCATAGATCCCTTCCTGCTTTGGAAACGGCGGCGGAAACCGGGGTTTCCGCCGCCGCACAAATCTTCCTTATACTGCCTTGCTTACTCTGCCGCCGAGAACAATTCCAGCAGCTGTTCTTCGGCTGCCTGTGCCGCTTCCTCCACCGGCGTGCCGTTCAGGACAATATCCTGGAACATATTTTCTATGACGCGCTGGTTTGCCAGGATCCCGGCTTCCACGCAGGGGCCGTATTCCATGGCGATATAAGTTCCGTGACTCAATGCGTCACTGATGGTTTCCATCGCGTTCTGATACTTTTTAATCGTGTCATTGTTCAGGAACGCCGGATCGTTGGTGATCTCCTTCAGCGCCGGCATCATGCCGACCGGAACGGAATGCAGGAACGGGATATAATTATCCGGCTCGTAGAAATACTCGATAAAGGCCTTGCAGATTTCCGGATGCGCAGAATTCTTCCATACCACCATCGGCATGTTGTTGACGATGTAGTCCGGATTGCCGTCACCGTTGATCGTGGGAACGGGTGCGCAATCGATGTAATCCAACAGCTCCGGTGTGTTTGCTTCCACGCCGCTGATATGGAATCCGCTGTTGAAGTCAAACGCGTTCTTGCCCTGATAATACAGGGTTGCCTGATCCAGCGTATTGAAGTTGATCGAATCCGCGGGCGAATTGTTTTTGTACATATCCACCCAGTACTGAATGCCTTCCAGTGCGGTCGGGGACGTCAGATTCGGCTTGCGGTCCTGCGTGATCAGGGACTCACGGTTGCTCCCCACATAGGTATCAAGGAAGCAGGTGGCATACAGGTCATTGGTTCCCATCGGCACGGAGCAGCCGTAGACCTCACCGTTTTCACCCTGCGTGATCGCGGTTGCGGCCTCGTTGAACTCATCCCATGTCTTCGGAACCTCAAGGTTATACTTCTCCAGCAGATCCTTGCGGTACCACATGACAAATGCATGGGAATAAATCGGTACCGCGTAGCAGTTGCCGTCCGAATAGGTCATTTCCTGGATCGGGGATTCATAGAACCGGGCTCGTCCGATGCTGTCAATCAGGTCATCCAGCGGAAGGATGGCATCCGCGTTGATCATTTCCACCACTTCGCCCGCACGGGCTGTGCTCATATCCGGGACATTACCGGAGGCAAGACCGGTCGTCCATTTTGTGTAGAAATCACCCCATGAGTATGTTTCAATGTTGATTTTTACCTTCGGATGATCCGTCATGAACGCTTCTGCGGCCGCCTGGATGTTTTCCATTCTCGGCCCCTGCGTGAAGGAATGCCAGAAGGTGATCTCTCCCTCCAGTTCGTCTGCTTCCGTTTCTGCAACTTCTGCTTCCTGTGTTGTTCCTGTGTCCGCAGGCGCCTCATCGGCTTCCTGAGTTTTTTCTTCGGAAGCGGCATTCGATGTTTCTGCCGGCGTAGTGGAAGCGTCCCCTCCGGACGAAGATGTGCACGCGGCAAGTGTCGTCGCCAGCAGTGCGGTCATGAGCAACAAACTGAGTTTCCTTTTCATATTGTCCTCCTTGCATGCGTTGTGAAAAAACACGAATCTGTGTTTATTATAATTTTTCGTTTTGGTGTTTTTCCACAGATGGGAGACTTATTAGTAGCATAATACGTTTGAAACTTTTTCTTTTCATGCTATTTATGGCACTGTTAAATCAAGCGCTGTTTTTGTGCTTTTCGAATGAAAACCCGTGAAACAACAGACACGGGACGGAAGAAAAACGAAAAAATCGTCTTAAAAATAGCACAATACGCTCGCTCTTTAAGATTATTGTTTTGTATGGTCCTGCGCCCCCTGCGAGACTTTACGATACTGTCTCGGTGTATAGCCGAACATACACTTGAACTCACGAATAAAATAATTCGGATCGTTGTAGCCGATTTCATAAGCAACTTCACTGACGGAATCCGCGGATACAAGGAGCTTTCTTGCCGCAATCCCCAGCTTCAGTTCCCGGACATAGGTCATCGGCGGCTTGCCGACCTGCTGTTTGAACAGCGCACTGAAGCGCTGTTTGGAAAGCCCCGCCATTTCGGCAAGTGCACGTGGCGTGAACCGTTCTGTCGGATGAATGGTGATATAGTCCGTTACGCGTTGGATGCGCGGATCCAGCAGATTGTCCGCCGGACTGTTTTGTTTTGCGCGCAGGCGGTTGATATGATCCGACGCGTTTTCCCTTTCATCCCTGTCGGAAAGCCCCTCACAATTCCTTGAAATCAATGTCCCGATCAGTATTTCAAGGTTGCCCCTGACGAAAAACATTCTGGCCGCTTCTTCATGTCTGACCCAGTAAAAGATGTTATCAAAATACTGCTTTTCGTCCGAGGCCGCCATCCGCTTTGGCAACCGGTAATACTCCGCAAGAAAATCACTTCCGCCGAAGCTGACCGTTGTGGTAAAACGGATGCTGGTAAAGACAAAGTGATTGGTATTGGCATAACAGGAAAGACGGCTACCCTGCGGAATGTAGATAACATAGCCCTCTTCCGCGGAGATTTCCTCGCCGTCAATGAAAAACGTCCCGGAGCCGCTTTCAATATAGCGCAGCATACTGTATGGCGTGACAGCCTCCAGGAACACCCATTCTTTGTTGAAGGAATAGGTGTCGATGTAGAGAAAATTGAACTTCATGTTATTGATGACATAATTCATCCCATCTCCCCCTGTCTGTTCCATATTAACGGATGATAGCTTTGAATTTCAAGCATAAAATACTATTATTGTGTCTATCTTCTCTTTCTTTTCCCGGCGTTTGCTCATATAATTGATTCTGTGAACGATCATGATTTCCGGAAGGATGATGCCATGAAACCTGTTCTTTCCACAGACGAATATCAAAGCCCCGGCTATTTTTCCCTTGACATTGCTGCCGACCGCGACAGGAAGGAATACAACATCCGCAACCATTCCCTGATCCGCGAAAACATCCGCCCGGATTTCCTTTTCATCGGTGATTCCATCACGCGGTTCTGGGAATTGGACGCCTATTTTTACAAGGAAGAATGCCGCTGTATCAATCGGGGAATTGCCGGAGACACAACAACCTACCTGAACAAACGCTATGATTATGACGCGCTCCAGCTGAATCCCGGGGTCATCATTCTTCATATCGGCATCAACGACACGATGGATTTGGAAGGGGATTATTGGAAACTGTTACCTCCCCTGCCCTTTGATGAGGTGCTGGGGCGTGCAAAAGAAAACATATCCGATATGGCCATGCGGACAAAAGCGGCAGGCATCACACTTGCCATCGGCTCTCTCCTGCCCATGAAAATCGTCCTTTCGCTTCATGTGGAAACGAGGCAGCGTTTCATTCGGGATTTGAATGCATGGCTGTCGGAATTCTGCGCGACCGAGGGATTAATTTATGCAGACTATTTCGGCAGTATTGTTGATACAGACGGCTATCTGCCAAAAGCAGGCACTATGTACGACGGTCTTCATCCGGATGCCGGCGGTTACAGAATCATGAGTGATGTATTGAGCGCGGCTCTTGCAAAACGGGACATCCGGATTTCGTAAAATCGTCTCATCTGTGTTATGATGAAAAGGCAGGAACGCCATAATCGACCGCACAGGGCTACAGAAACAGGCGCTGTTTGCTATAATAAAGAACAGGAGAGAATAATGGATGAGCGTTTCGTCAGATTTGAACTGGGTGGCATCACTTTCGAGTATGACGATAATAAGAATCAGAGTAATATAAAGGCGCACGGTCTGTCTTTTCGCAGTGCGGCACGTGTGTTCTTCGATTACGACCGGATTGAGTTTTATGACGATGAGAATAGTTTGGATGAAGACAGATATAATACGATCGGAGACTTGTCAGCGGGCATCATTGGAACAAACGGTTCACACGGGGATGTTTTGATTGGAAATATTCGCGCATTTCCAAATGAGCAGGAAGAAATCGTATATGTTGTTTACACGGAGCGAACGGCAGATGATACGTCAAAAAAAGATAAGGATGTGATAAGGCTGATCTCCGCCAGGCTTGCAACAAGCTTTGAAAGGGGGCTGTATTATGGTAAACACGATTAATATGTCGGAAGAAATGAAAAAGGAACTTGCTTTTTCGGAAGAAGAAAAGCAAGAGATACGTGCCGCGCATCTTATGCCGATTACATTCGATGAGGATTGTCCGGAAACGACACCCGAGCAGGCAATTAAGTTTCGCCGGGTCAATCCGCCGCGTAAGCCCGAGGCACTGCGTGCGTAGTCTAAAGATGAAAAAGACCGAAAGGCATGGCATTATTTGGAAAGCGCTTAGTATTTCGCTAAAGTCTCAACCACTCTGACGGAGAAAGAAAATGGCAAGACTGTATTTCCGCTTCGGCGCCATGGGAAGTTCCAAGACCGCCAACGCACTGATGGTGGTCTTCAATTATGAAGAGAAAGGTCTGCGGCCGCTGCTGCTCAAGCCGAAGATTGAATCGCGCGACGGCGAACAGGTCTTGCGTTCGCGCATCGGGTTGGAGCGAGCCTGCGAGTTTTTCGAGGATTATTTTCTGCCGGACATCAACGAGACAAAGAAGCGTCTCGAAGGCTATGACGCGGTCATCATCGACGAGGTGCAGTTCTGCGATCCGAAGCTGATTCCGCAGATGTACGCCATTGTGCACGACATGGAGCTGCCCGTGATCTGCTACGGGCTTAAGACGGATTTCCAGCTGCGTCCCTTCCCCGCTTCGCTGGAACTTGCCGCGATCGCAGACGTGGTGCAGGAGTTGAAAACCGTGTGCTGGTGCGGCAACGGAGCAAACTGCAACGCGCGGATTGACGGCAGGGGTAACGTGGTGCGCGACGGGGCGCAGGTGGTCATCGGCGGAAACGAATCTTATATTTCGCTCTGCTACGCGCATTATAAGGAAGGCAACATCGGACCGAAGATGCGCGCGAAGTATCAGGGCGCGCAGGGGTAGAGTTTCGGCACGAAGGATGTACATTCACGCATAAGCGGATAAAGAACATCCGCCAAGTGCTCATCGCAGGAAAGGCAGGTCAAACATGAGTGATTTTGCAAAGTACAAGGGTATCATTCCGGCGTTTTACGCCTGTTATGAGGAGGACGGAACAGTGTCTTCCGCGCGGACGAAGGCGCTTGCACGTTACTTCGTGGAAAAGGGCGTAAAGGGCGTCTATGTGAACGGTTCTTCCGGCGAATGCATTTACTTAAGCGTCGAAGAACGCAAGCAGATTTTGGAAGCCGTAATGGAGGAGGCGAAGGGAAAACTCACCGTGATCTGTCATGTTGCCTGCAACAACACAGCGGATTCCGCCGCACTTGCCGCACATGCGGAGCAGCTTGGCGCGGACGCCATCGCGTCCATCCCGCCGATCTACTTCCGGCTGCCGGAGCACGCGATTGCCGCGTACTGGAATGACATTTCCGCCGCGGCACCGAAGACGGATTTCATCATCTACAACATCCCGCAGCTGGCGGGAGTTTCCCTGACGATGCCGCTCTTCAAAAAGATGCGGGAAAATCCGCGCGTCATCGGCGTGAAAAATTCCTCCATGCCCGTACAGGACATCCAGATGTTCAAGGCGGAAGGCGGCGAAAACTGCGTTGTCTTCAACGGGCCGGACGAGCAGTTTGTCGCTGGACGCGCGATCGGTGCGGACGGCGGAATCGGCGGCACCTACGGCGCGATGCCGGATCTCTTTTTGAAAATGGACGCGCTTCTTTCGGAAGGAAAAGCGCAGGAAGCACAGGCGCTGCAATACGCCGTCAACGAGATCATTTACAAAATGTGTTCCGCGCACGGCAGCATGTACGCGGTGATCAAAGGCGTGTTGCGCAAAAACGAAGATCTTGATATCGGCGGCGTGCGTGCCCCATTGGCCAATCTCATCCCGGAGGATGAGGCCGTTGTGGAAGAAGCCGCGAAGATGATCCGCGAGGCGAGGGAAAAGTTTCTGTAAAGAAAGGCGGGAGCAAAATGGATCAGGCAAAATTTCAAGAAGTACATAAATGGATCAAGGAAGAACTGACCCGCTGCACTCAGTTCTGGCTCGCGCACGGGCAGGACAGGGAGCACGGCGGTGTTTTCACCTGCCTTGACCGGAAGGGGGAAATCTACTCCACGGACAAAAGCGTCTGGATGCAGGGACGCTGCGGCTGGATTTTTTCCTACCTCTGCACGGTCTACGGCAAAAAAGTGGAGTGGCTGAACTTCTCCAAAAGCTGCATCGATTTTCTGAATGCGCACTGCGTCAACCACGGCGCGGGCGACCGTCTGTACTTCACCGTTACCGGGGACGGGAAGCCCTTACGGCAGCGCCGCTATTTCTTTTCGGAGGATTTCTACACCATCGCGAACGCGGAGTATTACGCCAACACCGGGGACGAGGCCGCGCTTGCCGCCGCACGGAAAACTTATCACCGCACCTGGGACCTTCGGCACGACGTACTCGCGGACCCCGTCGGGATGCCGCCGAAGACGGATCCCGAAACGCGGAAGATGCGCTCCTTCGGCGACCCGATGATTTACCTCAATGTAACGAACGTGATGAAGCGCTGCGACAAAGAACAGGCCGCGCTCTATGAGGAACGCGCAGACGCCTGTGTCGACGAAATCATCCGCTACCACTACAAGCCGGATTTGAAATGTGTGCTGGAGACGACGGCACCGGACGGCACGCCGCTCTTGGAATGCACGGCGGGGCGCGTCGTCAATCCCGGCCATGACATCGAAGGCAGCTGGTTTTTGGCGGATCAGGCAAATGCCACGGGCGACAAGGCGCTGCACGAAACGGCACAGCGGATTTTCAAAAACGCGCTGGAAGCCGGATGGGACAAGGAATACGGAGGCCTGCTTTACTTCATCGACTGCAAGGGCTATCCGCCGGAAGCCTATGAGCATGACATGAAGCTCTGGTGGCCGCACAACGAAATGCTGATCGCGACGCTGCGCTTCTATCTGGATACGCAGGATGACTTTTACCTCGACTGGTTTTACAAAACCGCGGATTACTGCAAAACCTTCTTCGCGGATCCGGAATACGGCGAGTGGTACGGCTATCTTCGCCGCGACGGCAAGCCGACGGAGCCGCCCTGCAAGGGAAGCACCTTCAAGGGACCCTTCCATGTGCCGCGTTCGCTGATCATCGCGGATAAACTGATGGAAGAAGTGCTGGCAAAGCAGGCATCCTGAGCCGGCCCCGCGCTGCCGGGACATGACGGACGAAACATCATGCAACGAATACTTTCATATACAAGGAGGGAATATGGAACTTTACGGAATTGACGTCAGGGTACAGCACAGCCCGGCACTGGATGAGGGCTTTCTCCCGCTGGGTCTGTATCAGAAGGCATTTCTCGCTTCGGCCGGAACGGCAACGCCCGTCGGCATCGCGGTGGAACGCGCGGACGGACAGATGTCTGTGCACGAGACCTATATTCACGGAACGGAAGAGAAAAAAGAGGCGGACTGCTATTACATCGACCGTCTCGTCAAGACGATTCTCTGGATGAAGGGCGGTTTCCGCGTCTATGTGAACGGCAGCCGGATGATCTTTGCGTATCTGCAAAAAGCTTTTGCCGACGGCGGCAGCCGCGATTTTGATTTTCATTTCATGTCCCATATCTTTGAACATCCCTTTGAAGTGGTATGGGCGGAAGAGCTTCCCGCAGAGAAAAACGCGCCGCAGAAAATCGGCGGCTACACGGACGGCAACCGCATCGGCTTTGACGCGGGCGGCTCCGACCGCAAGGTGTCCGCAGTGATCAACGGCGAGAGCGTTTATGACGAAGAAGTCGTCTGGTACCCTAAGACAAATTCCGATCCGTCCTATCACTACGACGGCATCGTGGAAGCCTTAAAGAGCGCGGCAGAGCATCTTCCGCAGGTGGATGCCGTCGGTGTTTCCTCCGCCGGTATCTTCATCAACAACCGCACGATGCGTGCTTCGCTCTTTGCGAAAGTTCCTGAAGAAGTGCAGCTTGGTGATCAGGTCAAGGACATTTACATCCGCGCGGTGAAGGATACCTTCGGTGATGTTCCGCTCGCGGTGGCCAATGACGGCGATGTCTCGGCGCTGGCCGGTGTGCAGAGTATCGGCGAAAACAATGTGCTCGGCATCGCGATGGGCACGAGCGAGGCCGCGGGCTACGTGGACGCGAACGGCTGCGTCACCGGCTGGCTCAACGAGCTGGCCTTCGTGCCGGTCGATTGCGCACCGGACGCCATGCGCGACGAATGGAGCGGCGACATCGGCTGCGGCGTGAAGTATTTTTCGCAGGATAGCGTAATCTAGCTGGCCCCCCGCGCGGGGATTGAACTCGACGCCGGTCTTTCGCCCGCGGAGAAGCTGAAGGTCGTGCAGAAGCGCATGGAGAACGGCGACGATGCCGCGGCGAAGGTGTATGAAAACATCGGCGTTTATCTCGGGCACACGCTGGCCTTTTACCATTCGCTCTACGGCATGAAGCACATTCTTCTGCTCGGGCGCGTTATGAGCGGCAAGGGCGGAGATCTGGTGCTGGAAACCTGTAAAAAAGTACTCGCGGAGGAATATCCGGAGGTCGCGGCGCAGATCAAGCCCGCGCTGCCGGACGAGAAATTCCGCAGGGTCGGGCAGTCGGCGGCCGCGGCAGGCCTGCCGGCGCTGAAGGAGGAGTAAACTATGAAAATCGTAAACGCACGCGTATTTTTGAACGGCCGCTTCATCGAAGGCGGTGTCGAGTTTGACGAAAAAATCATCTCCGCCGGCGCACAGGTGCAGGGCATGGAAGACGCGCTGGACGCAAAGGGCGCCTATCTGATTCCCGGCCTCATTGATGTGCACACGCACGGCGCGATGAACGAGGACAGCTCCGACGGCAAGCCGGAAGGGCTTTTGAAAATGGGGCATTATTACGCGAGGGACGGCGTGACGAGCTGGTGCCCGACGACGATGACCTTAAAGGAACCGGAACTGACAAAGGCCGTCGAAGCCATCCGCGACTATCAGCGTCCGGCAGACGGCGCGAAGGTTGCGGGCATTCATCTCGAAGGTCCCTTCATCGCCTACGAAAAGCGCGGCGCGCAGAATCCGGACAACATCTCTTTGCCGGATGCCGCCATGTTCCACCGGCTGAACGAAAAAAGCGGCGGTATCTGCCGCCTGATCACCATGGCCGCGGAGGTGGAAGGCGCCGTGGAATTCATCCGTGAAGTCCGCCCCGTCTGTTCCGTCTCCATCGGACATACGACGGCAAATTACGAACAGGCCATGCGGGCCTACGACGCCGGCGCGTCCCACGCGACACATCTTTTCAACGCCATGCCGCCTTTGGGGCACCGTGACCCCGGCGTTGTGGCAGCGGCCTTTGACGCCGGTGCCAACGTCGAAATGATCACGGACGGTTATCACATCCACCCCGCCGTCGTGCGCATGACGCAGCAGCTCTTCGGCGACCGCTTCGTCATGATCTCCGATTCCCTGCGCTGCGCCGGAATGCCGGACGGTGATTACGAACTCGGCGGACAGATGATCACGATGAAAAACAACCGCGCCACCTTAAAGGATTCCGACACCATCGCCGGCAGCTCCATCCACCTGATGGAAGGCCTGCGCCGCACGGTTTCCTTCGGCGTCCCGCTCGAAGCCGCCGTCACTGCGGCCACCTTCTCCCCTGCCCGCGCCATCCGCAGGGAAAAAGAAATCGGCTCCATCGCCGGAGGCCTGGCAGCCGATCTCGTGTTGCTGGATCAACATTTACAGGTGCAGGCGGTCTTCATCGACGGAAAGAAGATCTGACAACGCGCCATTGAAAGGGCGCGCATGATCTTCAGAGATCGCTCAAATCAATCTGCATATCCGGAAACAGCCAGGATGTTAGGCTGTCTTTGAAACTAAACTCCGCGACACCGTGCAAATCCTCGTTTTCGTTGAGGCGATAGACGGTGGCGCGGTTGTTTTCCAGATCCATGATCCAGTATTCCTTTACGCCCGCATCGTCATAAAGCCGCAGCTTGGTCAGATAGTCGCGTGTCCTGCTGCTTTCCGATGTCACTTCCACCACAAGATCCGGAGCACCATGGCAGCCGTCTTCCTTGATTTTATCCGGGTCGCAGACAACGACAATGTCCGGCTCCACATAATTGTATTCGTCATCCCTGACAAATACCGCAAAGGGCGCGACGAAGGTTTCACAGCCGCACTTCTTCGCTTCCAAAAAGTCCGCGACCTTTCTGCCCAGCTTGAAAACAATCCGCTGATGTGTGGTGGTGGGCGAAGCCATGTTGTATAAAAAGCCATCGACCAGTTCCACCCGTACATCCTCCGGCGTATTCAAAACATCCTGTATCGTACGTCTGACTTTGGCTGCTGTTCCCATGACACCTCCTAAACATCCTGCCTTCACCGTCTTCGAATATCATATCATGTCCGCGCTTGGCACGCAATTTGTCAGCCTTCCCCGAAACCGAAGTATCATGATTCCACAAGCACAACCTCACCCTGATCCAGCATGGTAAGAAGCCTGCGTGCCGGACCGGTCGGTTTGCTGACGCCCCGCTCCCACGCTTCGATTGTTTTTACGGACAGCCCCATAAAATCGGCCAACATGCGTTGCGTCAGTCCGGATTTTTTTCGAATGCGCTTGATATCCTTTGCCACATAACGCTTGACATCGGGAATACGGATCGTCGTTACCCGCATCTGCTTCCCGCTGCGGTTTGCTTCGATCGCGCTGCTTAATCCTTGGTTTAACTCTTCAAATATAGTCATACTATGGATTCCTCAACCATTCGTAGTACCAATAATTGTACTTATTCTACCCCTAAAAAATAGGGGTGTCAATTCTCCGTGCCAAACACGCAATTTTGGTGCTGTATGTCCAAAGATTCAAAGACATTGACATGTCCATAGCAAAATGATATCATTTTGCTAAAAGGAGATCGTTATGAGACAGGCAGCAACCAGAGTTGAGGACAGCGAATACGAACTTTTTCAAAGAACCGCAGCAAGTTTAGGGACAACTGCGGCAGATGCATTGCGCATGTTTATTTACTCTTTCAATGATCACCATGGCTTCCCTTACCCCGTGCAAAGCAGAC
Source organism: Lachnospiraceae bacterium (assembly GCA_017551665.1). Lineage (GTDB taxonomy): Bacteria > Bacillota > Clostridia > Lachnospirales > Lachnospiraceae > Butyrivibrio. Next base: position 21,789 of record JAFZLB010000052.1, on the reverse strand, counting down.
GTCTTCAGGTAGAGCCATTCGACAATGAAGCGGATGCCACACGATTTGCCACGGATCTGGCAATGGATTTGCTGGAGGACACAAATTGAAGCGGGGAGAAGTCAGGTCATAACGCGATCGTCAATACGCATATCCGGACATCCCATCATGTCCGCACCTGACACGCAATTTAGCTACCGTCTGCGTTTTCAAAATAAAAACATTTATTCCATAAGATCATCTACCAGTGCGGCGAAATCTTCCGTAAGGGAACCGTCTTCAGACAGAATCGGTGTATCCAGTACGGATTTAATGGAAACTGCCAGAGATGCCGCCCGCATCACCGTCTTTTTCGCATCTGCGGAATAATCGCGATAGTCTTCTCCTTCAGAAGCGATAACATCTTCCAGATCATTCAGCAGGGGATACATCATCGCATCCAGCCGCGCCAACAGACAGTAAAACAGATTGGTACGTCTCCGGATTGCGATACACTGATCCGCGCCGGCTTCCAGCTCCTCACAGATCTGATTTGCTTTTGCTTCGTTCGCATAGGCTTCTTCCAGCGCCTTTCCGGCATTTGCTCCCGTAATGACGCCAAGCACCAGCAACGCGGGTCCTGCCACAAGACCGCCCAGAACCGCCATCCCTCCTGCCATTCCAAGACCGCCTGCCGCGAGAGAGCCTCCGCCGAAAAACGCAAGTGTGGCATTGGTCGCAGCCGCCCCGCTCAAAGCGCTTATGGCTGTTCCCGTGGATGCCGCCGCAAAGGTTGTCGCCGCACTGTAAGCGCCAAAGGCCGTCAGCGCACCACCGGCGACACCTGCCATTCCGCCTTGCAACAATGAAAGAGAAAAGCTGCTGGTCTTCTCCAACTCCTCAAAGTCCGTTTTGTCAATATGGAACTTATGCAGCTCACGCAGTCCTTCCGCGTCTCTGAAATCCACGTTTTTGATTTTCTCAAAGGAAGCAAGAAAACGGCGAATGCTTCGATTCAGGACAAACAGCTTTTCTTCGCCAAGCGCCTGAAGCGTTTCTCCACATTGTTTCCTCAATGCATTCAGACGGTTTCCCGTCCATTCAATCCTTTTGTTGGACGCGTCGTTAATTGTGCGCGCACGAGATTGATCTACCCCCGCCTTCACGGTTGTTCCTACGCCCGTAACACCGGTGACCGCCGCTATGCCGATGAAAACAATAGGTAATGCCATTTTTATCCTTCCTCACTCTACTTTTTCTTAAGTAATCCGGTCACTCCGGACGAAACCCATGACGCTGCGCCGCTGACAGCTCCGCCAACGGCCCCGCCCACCGTACTTGCCGTGTCCGAAATCTTATTCCCCGCATCGGCAAAGAAATTGCTTCTGTCAACAGGCTCCTCTCTTTCGCCCTCATCCCTGATTTCCCTCACAACATCATCCTGTATCAGCGCTTTTGCCGCCTCGGCAATACGTTTCAACCGCTCCTCTGCCTCGTCAACATAAGGACGAACCTCAACATACGGTTTTGTTGAAACACGCAGTATGTCAAGTTCTTTTTCCGATGCCTCCGCGGATTTCAGCATCATTTCCATTTCGGAAAGAACATTTTTCTCCACGCCCAATACTTCGGCGGTATGGTGAATCAACACCCGCTCCGAGTCACTGTATTCTCCGTCAATACCCGCAATGACCAGCATGTTCCACAGAAGATGCCGCGGCATAATGCCGTTTTCAACATCATCTGTGCGCTCTGAGAGAATCTTATCGAGTTTATCCTTTACGGCAGTGCCTTCCGTATCCATATTTGTTTTTGCCGCCAGAAGAATGCAGAAGTCCGAAATCTCCTCCCGGAACGCATCCGTCATTTCGACTTCCAGCCCGTCGCCTATTTCCGCAAGTTTACCCTTTTCCTCTTCGCTGATGACGCCATCCGTTGCCATCACGCAGGACAAAACGCGTATGGCGTTTGCCTTACTGATCATTCTGAACATACATCTCTCCTCATAACGTAAACGCTTCATCCGACAGCATCAGGCTGTCAAACTCTTCCTGATTGCGAAATTGTATCCCGTGTCCCAACACTTCCTGAATCCTGGCGTTCCCCGCGAGAAAGCCGTTGATGTCATCTTCAAGCAACGCGCGATCCATGCTGTCAAAACCTTCTTCAAACGCGCTTAAGTGAACGTCCAGATATTCTTCCACCGCACGGTTCATTTCATCACGATACTGTCTGATCATGGCAACTGCTTCTTCGCATGCAGCCTCGACGCGAATGCGCTCCTCCTTTGCCAACTGATATTCTTTCAGGGCGGTTTTGCACTCTTCAAAAACCCTGGTGGCAGCCATAAAACCGAACGTACTCCCCGCAACACCTGCTGAAATCTTCATCACGGCTCCGCCTCCGCTTACTGCCGAAGTCGCAATAGTTGAATACATCGCAGAACCCAGTTGGCCGACACATTTCCTTCCGAATTCTTCCACACAGGCTGTGCCGTCGAGTTCTCCCTTGCAATAACGGCTAACAATCACACCGACATCTTTTAATGTAACAACAAAAGTGGTAGCGAGATTGGTTCCTGCCAGTGTGCGCACCGTTTCCGATGACGCGTTCTTCATGATACCGTTGATAGCGGAACCGCTGAACGCTGTCGCAAAGCTGATCTCGCTTCCGTACGCGGTATCCTTCACAACCCTTTTTGCTGCCTCTTCTGCGTCAATCTCCCCTTTGGTATAAGACACCATGTTTTTGACGATCGATATGCTCCCGCTCACGGCCGCACCGATCTTCGCAGCCTCCAGACCCGCTCTTGCACTCACCTTTACGATGTCCTTCCCGGTGGACAGCAGGGGATGTTTTCTTGCCTCAATCGCCTCTTTGTTGGTCAGCCCGCTCTTTCGGATGGATCGCTTTATGGTTTCATTTTTTTCGATCCGTTCCCTGATACTTTCAGCGGCCTCTGTCTTGCCGTCTTTTTCCATCCTTTCCAATTGTGCCTTCAGATCAGCAATTTTCCGATCAATCAGACCATCTTTTCCACCTGTTCCGATCAGTTCTTCATAAAAATCATCGGGAATGTCTATCGTGGCTCCCTGCTCAAAATACTTTTCAAACTTCTTTTCGCAAAGACGATCTAACATGGCTGGAGCATCTTTCCCGACAAACTTCATCTGGGATGTCGGAACAAATTTGCCGTTCGCGTCCAGCTCCGAAATATCATAAATCTGATCATTGATATTTTTCGTACCGTCATCCAGGAGGACATCATCCGTACGGATCAGACGATCCGGCTCTCCCTTCATAATATGTTCCGCATTTTTCCTGGCAACCGATTTCACCTCTGCGGAAAACCCGGCCTGTTGTTTGATGTTTGCAGCTTTGTGATCCGGATGCACCTTGCTGTGCGAAATACTTTTCAAGCCCTTTGCCAGTGATTTTCCGGCATCTTTTCCCGAATAAGCCGAGACATGCTCCTTCACCGCAGCGCCATAGCGTTGCAGCACCTCGGCACTTGCCCCCTCCATTGCCGCATCAAGAATCTGTTTTTCTTCCGATGGTTTCTTCATTCTATCTCACCAACACCCTTCCCTCCGCGTCCGTAAAACGTCCCGACGCGATCAGGTAAATATCAAACAGCCAGCCGTATACACAGATCCCGGCGGTAAACAGGTACACAAGGCCGGACGTGGTCTTTCCGACATAAAAGCGGTGCACACCGAAGTAGCCGAAGAAGATACACAGAAGCAAGGCGACTGTCTTGCTTCTCGGCGAAACCGCAGTGAAATAAGCGTCCTCCGCACCGGCCTCCATCATGGCGCGTTGCCTGCCCTTTTCAAACTGATATCCAGCGTCTTCCGCATTTTCAAAATGGATATGCTGTTCTTCACGATGTACCTCGTGATCGATCAGCATTTCCGTGCCGCAGTAATGACACATTACTCTTGACATCTCTGCATTTGCCTGCATGGAAGCGCCACATCCGGGGCATGTCAGGTCAATCAGTTTCATATATTTTTGTCTCCGCTCACAGTCTTTGCCTCAGGTGGATCGAGGGTCTGACTTGTCAGTCTTCTTCCCCGAAAATGGTTTTCATATAATCCGACTTTGCAAGCAATATACGTATGACTTCAATATAGGGTTCTTTGATTCTGTAGAATGCTTTATAAGCCTTGAAGTTCAATGAGTAAAATCCCGTCACCAATCCACGGTAATACAAAGGGCTTCCGGTCTCGGGATACTTCTTTTTTTCCGCGATCTTATCCGCAAAATCATCCACATAGCGATCCGCAATCTCCGTACTTCCCGAAGCTTCCAGCACGCCATACCAAACCTGTTCCATATCCTTTTGCGCACCAGGTGTATATCGTATCCGGTATTGCATCTTTACCGTTCCTTCAATCCATGCAGATATGCCTTGAAATCCTCTTCGGAAATCCAGCCTTCTTCTTCCGCGGAACGGATACCGGCGTTCAATTCGCACAGAAGCCGGATCATCGCCTCCGCCTTTTGAAAGTTTTCTTCATCGCGCATGTCCCGGATGCTGTACACACCATGACCGTTTCTTGTGAGATAGACCGGCGAACCAGCGGATACTTTTTCCAATACATTGCCATAGTTTCGTAAATCGGAAACCGGTGTGATTGTGGGCATGACAGTTATCCTCCTCTTGAACATAGTTTACCATGTGCAAGAGTTTACTTCAACGATTTTTCGATGAATTGATCGAAATCGAAAACATCCACCGGTCGAATACCGTGTTTGACAGCAATATCCAATTTGGATATAATATATATTATCACTACCCAATTTGGATACCATTTATAACATGAGGTAATATATCATGAATCATACCATCAGAGAACTCAGGGACATGACCGGCCTGTCGCAGAAGGCGTTTGCGAAGCACTTCGGGATTCCGGTGAGCACACTGCGGAAGTGGGAGCAGGGAGAGTCATCCCCGCCGTCTTATGTGATCCGTCTTCTTGCGTCCGCCATCCCGGCGCGGCGTGAGGGGCTGGAGGAAATACCCTATAAGGATGAGACATCCTTCTTTTTTGACCGCGTCAGAGGGGTCGTGTTGGACCGATTGGGGAATATGATCCGGGTGGAGGATGATTTGGAGGAGGTGAACAGACCCAATCTTGGTCTTTATTTGCATAATCTTTTTGAGGATTATTATTCCGTGCAGAACCGCTTTGAAAAAGACTGTTATTATGACCGGATTGAGGGAATTCAATGGGTGTGATTGTCTGCGGATATGAAGTATGACTGAAGAGAAAAAAGATTTTTTCTTGATGCACAAGGACGTTTCCGTCTGCCTGATGAGTATTTCGTTTGACGGAACGCTGTCAAATATTCGAAAAAAACCCGGCGCGGAAGGTCACTTTCCGCTTGGCGGGCAAAAGAATCTTACGCGCTTTTGCGAATGGTGGAAGAATCGCGCCATCCCGAAAACCCGTCACGGCGCGAAAACCGCGTTGCAGCGGTTGGGCTACTCCTCCACCGGCAGTGCGCTGGTCAATAACCTGGCCCTGAGTCTGAATGACTGTTACTGGATCCGGCCCCGTGACGAGGATCTAACCTGGGCGGAGGTGAGTCTGTTCCAAAATGATTTTACGGATACCTTCGGGGAAATCACCTTCAACGAATCCCATAAGATTGATCTCCGGAACAAAACGCGTTTCGATTCCGCCACCACACAGGGCGAGCTCCAAAAGAAATGGTGCATTCACGAGGACGGTCGCCGCTTCATGGTCAAGGGCAATCACGGTGTGTCTTATCAGCAGAGCATCAACGAGGTCTTCGCGACAAAGCTTCATGAACAGCTGGGTTTTGCGCATTACACCCCGTATTACCTGACGGATATCACCGTGGACGGGAACCGGAAGGGTCTTGGCTGCATGAGTTTCAATTACTGCTCGGAAGAAGTGGAGAGCATTTCCGCATGGGAAGTTCTGCAGACGGAAAAGCTTCGTCCGAGTGATTCTTATTATCATCTGTTCAAAAAAGCCTGTCTGAAGCTCGGTATCGCGGAGGAAGATTTTAACAATTTCATCGACTACCAGATCATGACCGATTATCTGTTGACCAACACGGACCGGCACATGAACAACATCGCCATCCTGCGCAATCCGGACAGCCTGCAGGTGATCGGCATGGCACCGGTTTACGATACCGGCAACTCCATGTTTTATCAGCTGTCACTGGCAGAACTGCGCGGAGTACGACTGAGCGAGGTCAAAACGCATTCCTTCGTCGAAAAGGAAATCCGCCTTCTCAAATATGTTCACGACAGGGAGCTTGTTGATCCGGACCGGGCGGAGATGGATTTTTCCCTTTATCTGAAGGATATCGAAGAGCGGCATGACAGAATCCCCCTCCTGCAATCTCTTTACGAATGCAAACTGGAATCCCTGCGCGCGTTCCGGAAAGGAAAGGATATCTGGAAAGCGCGTTATACCGCATGACAGGGCAAAAAAAGAGGGTGTCCGTTTTTGGCGGAGCACCCCCTTTTTTCATACCGTAATTCTGATTACCACGTTTTCAGATAGGTGGCGATGAATTCGATTTCGGCGGCAGACATCCATGTGTTTTGTTTTACGCCGTAGGTGCTGACACCGACGAGTTTCACAAACAGCGCGTTCTCGACGACAGGGAATCTGACCTCTTTGCATTCGCCGTTATCTTCCCATTCACCGGTAGCAACTAAGCGGTATGCGGGTCCGTTTGATCCCATTGTGCCGACATAGATTTCATAGCCTTTTACTCTGCCGTTATTGTCTCCGCTTTTGTTTCCTTGGCGCGGATAATACCGAAAGCCGGAAATGTCGGCTGATTTACCGAGATAAACTTCCATATAACGTTCGTCAGCGCTGCAGCCGTCCCATGCCGTGTGCCAGATTGTTGACAGATCACCGTCAAAGGCATTATGACTGTATTTCTGATGGGCGGTTTCTTCCGATCCCACATATACGCCGCCGAAGTATCCTGTCAGCGTATAATCGACGTACTCTTCAACGAGCGGAGGACCAAGACGGTTGTACAGTTCGATTTCGTAAATGCCGACACAGCGGGTATTGCCCTGCTTCTTGCTGGTATCGTCGGCAAAGAAAGAGATTTCAAACGACTGGCACATCAGGGGATCCTGCAGGTAATAGTTCTGCAGATAGCAGGTTTCGCTCATTTTGATGGGGGCGTTATAGCTGGTCGCCCAGGGCAGGGGGCCGTTGCCGTTTCCGTCGTAGGCATCGATTTCAATGTGTTTCGGTAAAGACGCCGACCAGCTGTCCACAAAGTAGTAGATGCAAATCTGTGCCACTTCGGTTTCTTCGGGAAATTCAAACTTCAACGAAGAGGGCCGATCCATGCCGATGCCGTATTTCTGTGCGGACGCGTAGTTTGTCCACGCGTAAGGATTCGGACCGCTTCCGCTGTGCGGTTTCTCAGGCCAGCGCACACCGTCAACGATGGCCGCAAGCGTATCGGACGCGGTGTCGCCGGGTACGGTTGCGGTAATTTTGGCACGGCTCGCTTCGTTCGAGGCCGGATATTCATTGATGCGTTTCTCCTGCGCATTCGCGGACATGGTGAAGGCAGGACATGCCAATGTCAGAGTCAGCGCGAGTGCGACAGCTTTTTTGAACAGTTTCATACAAATTGCTCCTTTCTCCAATGTCTGCGTGCTACAAAAATAATATAGCACACAGGCTATCATAAAACCGCTCATAATAACGGGTGATTTTTTATGTTTTTGAAATGGGTAAAAAAGATCAATTCGGGGAAAATTGCACGGCAGGCGCGGACATGACGGAATATCCGGATATGCGGATATCCGGATTGATTTGAGTGACCTTTGACGAACCCTTCCTTCCTTACGAATCAAAAAACTCCTGCTCGCCGTCCAGCTTCAACCGCTCGGTCTGCGGATATTCGAAGATCTCATTGCGGCCTGCGTTTTCTTCCAGATACGTCACGTAACGCGCGGCCTCCCACTTCGCCATGGGGAGATCGTGCAGCAGGTAGTTTCCGCAGTTCACCGCTGTCGCGCCGGGTACTTCTCCCTCAAAATCTCTCATGTGCCGGAAGGATTCCAGCAGGATCGGGTACAGTTCGGACGGGGCGGGGCGTCCCTTGACGATGATATAAAAGCCCGTCAGACAGCCCATGGGACCCCAGTAAATCAGCTCGTCCTTCCATTCCGGATGGTTCCGGAGGTAGGTGGCGACGACATGCTCCATCGTGTGCATGACGGCGGGCGCAAGCGCAGGCTCCGCGTTCGGGCGCTTGATGCGCACGTCAAAGGTCGTGACCATTTCTTCTCCCAGCACATCCACTCTGCTTTCGAAAATGCCGGGGACAATCAGTGTGTGATCAACGGTAAAGCTGGGAATCAAATCCATGTGGCAATCCTCCTTTTTCACTGTTGTTTATTGTCTTCACGCAATCCCGCTGCCGGCGGGAACATCCTTTTCCGGGGTGAGCAGCGCGAGGGATCCGTCGGGCGCTTCCGCGGAAAGAATCATGCCCTCGGACTGCAGGCCCGCAAGGGTGGCGGGTTTTAAGTTCACCAGCACGCAGACCTTTTTGCCGACCATCTCCTGCGGCCTGTAATACTTCTGGATGCCGGACAAAATCTGCCGCACCTGGTCGCCGATCTGTACCTGCATGCAGAGCAGCTTCTTGGACTTCGGCACGGCCTCGCAGGCGATAACCTCGCCGACGGCAAACTGACATTTATCGAAATCCTCATAGAGAATTTCCGGCTTCTTTTCCATGTGAATGTCCGCCGCGGCCTTGGGCGAGGCGGCGTCCGCGCCGTCTTCCTCGGCATTCTGTTGCCGCAGCTGCGCCTCAATCCGCTCGGCTTCCGCCGTCATGCCGGCGGCGCGCAAATTCTTTGCGGCGGCCTGCTGCGTCTTCACATATTCCGCACGCTGCCGCTCCGCAATCTGCGCGGCCTGCGCGTTGACATCGCCGAGGTCCTTTCTCGCAAACAGAATCTGCGCGTCCCCGGAAACAATCGTCCCGGAGGGATAGGCGCCGAAATCGGCAAGCGTGTCAAAGTCCCGCGGCTTTGTTTTCATCTGCTCAAAGATCTGCTTTGCCGTCTCCGGCATAAAGGGCGCAAGCAGCGAGGCCCCGACGGTGATGCCTTCCGCGAGGTTGTAAAGCACCGTCGCCAGACGGTCCTGCTGCGCGTGGTCCTTGGCCAGCACCCAGGGCTCCGTCTCGTCGATGTACTTGTTGCAGCGCTTGAAGAGATTGAAGATTTCGGTCAGCGCGTCCGCGACACGCAGCTCCTCCATTTTGTCCTCGACCTTTTCGTAGCAGGAGGTGATGACGGAAATGAAATCCTTGTCCGGCGCACCGTCCACACCCTTGTCCTCAATCACGCCCTCGAAATATTTCACGCTCATCGCGATCGTGCGGTTGACGAGGTTGCCGAGCGTATTCGCCAGATCGGAATTGAAGCGCTCCACCATCAGCTCCCAGCTGATCACGCCGTCGTTTTCATAGGGCATCTCATGCAGCACAAAATAGCGCACGGCGTCCACGGAAAAGACATTCGCCATATCATCGAAGTAAATGACGTTGCCCTTGGACTTCGACATCTTCTCGCCGGACTGCAGAAGCCAGGGGTGCCCGAAGATCTGCTTCGGCAAAGGAAGATCCAGCGCCATCAGGAAGATGGGCCAGTAAATCGTATGGAAGCGGACGATGTCCTTGCCGATCAGGTGCAGATCGGCCGGCCAGTTTTTGCGGAAGAGTTCGCTCCCGCCCGTCTCCGCGTCGTAGCCGATGCCGGTGATGTAATTGGACAGCGCGTCCACCCAGACATACACGACATGCCCCGGGTCAAAGTCCACGGGGATGCCCCATTTGAAGGACGTACGCGAAACGCAAAGATCCTGTAAGCCCGGCAGGAGGAAGTTGTTCATCATCTCGTTCTTGCGGGAAACCGGCCGGATAAACTCCGGATGCTCATTGATATACTCGATGAGCCGCGGTGCGTACTTCTTCATTTTGAAGAAATAAGCCTCTTCCCTGGCCTGGTGCACGCCGCCGCCGCAGACGGGGCAGTTCCCCTCCGCCAGCTGCGTCTCGGTATAAAAGGCCTCGCACTCGCCGCAGTACATGCCCTCGTAGGCGTCCTTGTAAATATCACCCTGCTCGTAGAACTTCTTGAAAATCTTCTGGATCTGCTTTTCGTGGTCCTCGTCCGTCGTGCGGATGAAGCGGTCATAGGTGGCGCCCATGAGATCCCACTGCCCCTTGATGATACCCGCGATTTCGTCCACGAACTCCTTCGGCGTCTTGCCGGCTTCCACGGCCCGCGTTTCCACCTTCTGCCCGTGCTCGTCGGAGCCCGTCAAAAAGTGCACGTCATAGCCGTCCGCCCGCTTGTACCTTGCGATCGCGTCCGCCAGGACAATCTCATAGCAGTTGCCGATATGCGGCTTGCCCGAAGTGTACGCAATCGCGGTGGTGATGTAGTATTTTCCCTTATTTGTCATATGATTCTCCCGATGCCTTCCTGCAGCGCGGCACAAGACGCCGCTTTTTTTCGTGACATCTATTTTACACTATTTTGGGCACATTTGCGAATCCGGATGTTATCCGGCACATTGCAACCACCCGGCTCACCTGACACAACAGAGCAGGCCGGGGTCCTTAACGGCGGTTTTGATACAAACATCCGCGCCCGGCTCATTGCTTCGCGAGAATAAAAGCGTATTTTGCGTTTAAGGACAAAAATACAAATCGGCCTTTTCCCGAATAAAAATCAGCCATTTCCCGAATATAAACTTGCCTTTTCCCGATTATATGCTATGATTATCGTATGAAAGCCTATATCAAACGCGTCATAGACGGACAATTGCAGGAAGAACTGGAAGCCATCGGTGCGGTTCTCCTGGAGGGACCAAAATGGTGTGGCAAAACGTCCAGCGCGGAGCAGTTAGCAAAAAGTGCCCTGTACATGGGTGATCCCGAAACACGGCTGGCAAACAGAATGCGGGCGGAAACGGATCCCGTATCGCTTTTGAACGGCGATACGCCGCGTCTCATCGATGAATGGCAGATAGCCGCCCATCAGATCTGGAATACGGTGCGCGCCGAGGTGGACCGCCGGGATGCTTTCTCTCAATTTATCCTTACCGGTTCTGCCACGCCACCCAAAATGTCAGATGATGCACACAGCGGGATCGGTCGCATCAAGCCGGTGCGGATGCGCACGATGTCTCTTTTTGAATCCGGCGAATCTTCCGGCAGTGTTTCACTTTCCGGTTTCTTTCAAACAAATGACACACCGCTGTCTGTCCGGGGTACGTCTGAAAAAAAATTAGAGGATATCGCCTATCTTCTTTGCCGCGGGGGCTGGCCACGGGCCGTAACCGCTGATACACGGCGGATTGCGCTAAAACAGGCAAAAAACTATCATTATGCGTTGATCCATCAGGAATTAAAGGATGAAAACGATCATCCGATTCCTCCTAAGCGTGTTGCGCTGATTTTGCGGGCATATGCACGGCACACGGGTACACCGGCATCGTTTTCCACCATCCTTACGGACTGCCTTGCGCATACCGGTCGTACATTTTCCGAAGACACGCTGGCAAATGATATTCGTAAACTGACCCGCTTATTTGTGTTCGAGGACATCACGGCATGGAATCCGAATCTGCGTTCCAAAACAGCAATCCGCACATCACCGGTCCGTTTCTTTACGGATCCGTCCATCGCAACTGCATCGCTCGGAACCGGACCGGAGGCGATGTGCAAAGATATCGAAACGTTCGGTCTGTTATTTGAAAACATGGCCGTGCGTGATTTACGCATCTATGCGGAGGCGGCAAACGGAACGGTTTACCACTATCGCGATAAAAACGGTCTGGAATGCGACGCGGTTATCGTGCTGCGCGACGGGCGTTACGGATTGATCGAAATCAAACTGGGCGGGGATTCGTGGATTGAAGAAGGTGCCAAAACACTCAACAAAATAGAACGCATCATCGACACCTCCCGAATGGGAGCTCCCGCATTTAAAATGGTTTTATGCGGTGTCAGTCCCGCCGCATACCGGCGTCCTGACAATGTCTGTGTGGTTCCCATTGACTGTCTGGCGCCGTAATCATATCACTCAAACCAGGCAGAGACGCATCACAACAGAGCAGGCCGGGGTCCTTAACGGCGGTTTTGATACAAACATCCGTTCTTGACAGTCGCATTCTGCCGCGCTAAGATGTTGGTAGTCATCAGAATGGCCAAACGGAGAATACACAAATGGCAAAAAAGAAATTCGTTCCGGATATGCTGCGCTCTTCGGCAGCAGAATACCTGACGTTTATCGCGGCAACAGGTGACGGGGGCTTTGAAGCCGTCTATGCTGATGAAAACGTATGGCTTACGCAAAAGATGATGGGCGTTCTGTACAATGTCGAAGTAAATACGATCAACTATCATTTGAAAAAAGCATTTGCTGACGGGGAATTAGACGAAAGTACAGTTATTCGAAAATTTCGAATAACTGCCGCCGACGGAAAAACATACAATACCATGCACTATAATCTGAAGGCGATCATATCGGTCGGTTATAAAGTGGATTCCGCCCGTGCCGTTCAGTTTCGCAAATGGGCAACGGGCATCATTGAGGAGTTCACGATCAAAGCCTATGCAATGGATGATGAGCGCATCAAAAACGGCGGATCTGTTTTAACAAAAAAGTATTTCGAGGAACAGCTGCAAAGAATCCGCGAAATCAGGATCTCCGAGAGAATGTTCTATCAGAAGATAACGGACATCTATGCGACAAGCATAGATTACGATTCCAAGGCGGAGACAACAAAAAAATTCTTTGCAAAAGTACAGAACAAGCTACACTGGGCAATTCACGGACATACGGCAGCGGAGCTTATTGTTAATCGCGCGGATGCCACTAAGAAACACATGGGACTGACTTCATGGAAGGACGCGCCGGACGGAAAGATACAGGAATACGATGTAATCGTGGCAAAAAACTATCTTTCCGAAGAGGAACTGAAAGCGTTATCCCTGATTGTGACCGGCTACCTGGACTTTGCCGAATTAATGGCAAACCGGAATCAGCCCATGACGATGGAAGACTGGTCGAGACATCTGGATCGTATTCTTGAAATGTCACAGTATGAGATTCTGACAAATGCGGGTACAATTTCGGCTGAAGTTGCACAAGAGCATGCGCTGACAGAGTTCAAAAAATACCGTATTGTGCAGGATAAACTGTTTCAAAGTGATTTCGATCGCTATATGCTTGAACTGACCGTTATATCACAAAAACACGGCAACAGCTGAACTCCTTTCACCTGACACAACAGAGCAGGCCGGTGTGGCCTGCTCTGTTTGTTTCGTTTCATTCCGCCATGGGGCGGGCCGGTGACGGCCGCGATACGCCCTTATGCCTTATTTCTTTTGTTCTTTTTGCTCATCAGCTGGTAGCCGAAGCCGCCCATCAGTGCCACGTTCATCAGGATCAGCACCAGGATGATCCACCACGGAAGATTGCTTCCGGACGCGTAGATGCTTGCGGATTCGGTGCCCGTCAGGGTTTCGATCACCACATCCCCGCCGGACAGCGGCATGGCGTTTTCGCTGATGGTCACCAGCGTGCCTTCGCCGTGGCGCACAATGTTGTACATTTCCTGATCCGGCTCCTCTCCGTTGACCGTGAGTCTTGTGATATCGGAGACCGACGAGCTGAAATAGAACGTTCTGACCGGGCCGGATCTGCGCAGCGTTGTGCGTTCCGGTTCCGCAACGACCCTGCCGGCATTGATCACGTTTCCGTCGGAGAGCGTGACGATCAGGTCCCCGTCCTCAATGCTGACGTTGGTGATGCTGATGCCGTCCTTGCCGTCTTTGCCATCCTTACCGTCTTTGCCGTCTTCACCGTCCGCGCCGTCCACGCCGTTTCGACCGTCTCTGCCGTCCACGCCGTCTCTGCCGTTCGTTCCATCCGTGCCGTCAAGGCGGTTGACGCCCAGCACTTCCTGGGTTTCACCGGTCTCACCTCTTTCGCCCTGCGGACCCTGGGGGCCCTGCGGTCCCTGTGCGCCGGTTTCGCCCTGCGGACCCTGCGGGCCTTGTGCGCCCTGCGGTCCCTGTGCGCCCTGTGCGCCGGTATCACCCTTGTCACCCTTCTCGCCCTTCGCGCCGTTTTTGATTCTGAAGGAGTATTCGCTACCGTCACTGTACAGCATGACAAACTCTGTTGTCAGCTCGTCAATCTGATTTTGTTTGAAGCCGATAATCGTAACGCCTTTTCCCTGCAAGCTCTGCAGCCACTCCAGCACGGTGCCGTCGAAGCCATTGTCCACCGCGAGCTCATAGGCGCTCTTGCCGTTTACGCCGTCGATACCGTTGCGCACGACAAATCTGTGCGAGGTCTGGTCGGTATATGTGATCAGATAGGCATCCTCATTCTCAGCGATACCCGCGGGGCGCGGATCGATCTTTTCGATCTTAACCACACCTCTGCCGTCCTGACCGTCCTGACCGTCCGTACCGTCTTTTGCCTTTTCAAGCGCATACTCCGTGGTATTGCCGTCCGACAGATAAACGGTGTAGATAACAAAGTCAACTCCGTTATTTGTTTCGACGCGTGTCGGTTGGATATCCAGTACACTGACACCGTCCTTGCCGTCCTTGCCGTCCTTGCCGTCCGCGCCGTTTGTCACGGTAAAGTTCTGCGTACTGCCGTCCGTCATGGTGATGGTATAGGTATCGGTCAGACCTTCGGTGCCTGTTTTGGTGATCGTCGAGATACCAACACCGTCCTCGCCGTTAACACCGTTTGTTACGGTAAAGGTATATTGGGTCGTATCCGAATATTCGACGGTGTATGTGTCAACATTGCCGTTTGTGTCGGTCAATCTTATATTTCTTATGACGACACCTTGTCCACGCAGCGATTCAAGCCACTCCTTTACGTCTCCAGTAAAACCGTTTTCCACCGCGATCTCATAGGCGGATTTTCCGTCCTGACCGTCCTGACCATCCTGGCCGTCCTGACCGTCCTGACCGTCCTGACCATCCTGACCGTCTTTGCCCTTCTCACCGTTTAAGACCCAAAAATCGTATGTATTTCCATCCGTATAGATGATTCTATAGGTAACGGTAATGCCATCGGCACTCGTCCCCACTCTATCGATACGAACGATGCCTCGTCCCGCTTCACCTTGCTCGCCCTGTTCACCCTGTGCACCCTGCTCACCCTGCTCACCGTTTGTGACGGTAAAGTCAAGATAAGAGGTGTCCGTGTACCAGATGCGATATGTGTCGATCAGTCCTTGCCTGCCAAGATGTTCTATGTTCAGCACGCCGATTCCTGTTCCGTTCAGCGACTGAATCCACTCCTCTATGGTGCCGGTGTATCCCAATTCCACCGCAATTTCATACGCGGACTTACCGTTTTCGCCGTCTTTGCCATCCGCGCCATCCACGCCGTCGGTACCGTTCGTCACCTCAAAGGTCGAGATGGTGCCGTCGGTATAGGTCACGGTATAGGTGTCCACATTGTCGGTGGAGGATGTCTTTTCCACCGATACGATTCCGCGTCCGTCTTCGCCGTCCTGACCGTCCGCGCCATCGGCACCGTCTGCGCCGTTTGTGCCGTTCGCGCCGTTTGTGACGGTGAAGTCAAAGTACTCGCCGTTCGTGTAGAGGATGCGGTATGTGTCGATCAGACCGTTCGAGCTCACAAGACTGATGTCTTTCACACCGATGCCGCCGTCTCCCTGCAGGGAAGCGATCCACTCCGCGACGGTGCCGACAAAGCCGTTTTCCACCGCGATCTCATAGGCGGATTTTCCGTCCGGACCGCCCATCGCCGGAACATAATACACCTCATTGGACCAGACGCTTTGCAGTTCTCCTCCCGGATGCCCCGGTATATTTTTGCCATCTTTCGCGGAGGTCATCACAAAGAGATACATATTACCGCCGCTTTGATCCAACTTGTCCTGCTCCACATGAAACTCTCTCATGTTTTTGTCGATGAGCGTGTCGTTCAGTCGTTTCTTCTCACCATTGACAACCTGATAGACATGGTACCCGTCCACCTCGTCCTTGTTATTGTCATCCCAGTTCAGGATAAACACGCGGTTCTCCGTATAGGTGAGCTTCGTAATCTCCGGCGGCTGCGGCGCACGCGCGAGGGTGTTTGACGTCACCTGGTATCCATATACCGGAACATGGCTGTTGTCCCACACATGGTTCTTCGAAAGTTCTTCTGCCAGCTCCGAAGCACTGGCGCCCGTGCCGAGATCCACATACCAGCGCCCGAATGACCATGTAAACTGATAGGACTCAATGACCGCATCGGAAAGACCCTTTTCACGCAGCGCTTTTCTGTCCAAATTGACAACTGTCCCGGAAGCCGTTGTGGCCCTCGCATTGGTCGTATACTTACCCGTACCGCCCATGAAATCCACAGATACTTTGACGCCTGCCAACGCCTCCGCTAATCCCGGTAGTCCAACGCCGCCCTGCACAACCACATTGAATGAAAACCCGCCGGTATGGCTTTCGGTTTTTGAATCGTTGTTTTCATAATAATACGTAACGCTCTGACCCTGGCCGTCGTGTCCAAGCTCCTTTCCCTGCGCGCCAGGCGGAAGAACTTCAGGCTCCGTCAGATCGAAGTTGTTCCAGGCATCCAGGTAGAGCTCCGGATGTCCCTCGATGTCCACAAGATACTCCCCGTTATCATCAAAGGTGTTCTCATGATCCACAATTTTCTTCAATATGGGCGGATCATAATCCTTCTCCTCAAAGTCCGGTTTCTTTCGAAGCTCAACTCTTGTATCGTCTACCAGCTGATTGTATTCTTCCACAAATTTATTATACTCATTCACGGTGAGCATGCTCCACACCGGTCCCAGCGGTGCGGTCCTCTGCAATTCGTTTTCTAACCATGTTTGATGAACCGGATCCCAGAGGTCGTAGAAGAACACGACAATCGGCGTTCTCTGCACAATGACGGACGTTTTGTTTGTCACATAAAACGTGTCGGAATAGCTTTTTATCCATCCTTTTGCCCATTCTTTGCTGTAATTGTACGCTCCCTGGAACTCTAAGGTGGTTTTCGCGGCGGCAAGAGCATTTACCTCCGCGTACCCGGCAAAGCCTATACCGATGTTCGCCGATAGTGATTTGGTGTCGCTTTCTCCGTAGGTCGTTGTGATCTCATACGAGGTCTCACCGGGATCCTGCACGCCTTCAAAATATGGTGCCGCCTGCAATACGGCCTCAATCTTCGGGTCGGAATAGACGTATTTTTTGCCTCTGTAGCGGAGACGGATACCGTCATCATTGTAGTCCACGGCGTTGACAAGTGTGTGACAGGCGATCCAGTTGTCGTCTTGGTAAGCGTCATCCATCAGGTAATAATCATCCTTATCAATGTTGCTGCTGTAAAAAGTGTCGCCCATGACTTCAGTCGCAAGGCTCTCCGCCACATTGTCACCGTATTCGGCACCGATCATACCCACTCTGTAGGCATATTGTTCTTTACTACTTTGCTTGAGCGCAACCACAAAATACACCTGTTCCCGTCCGACCTGGTTGTGATCAAAATTGCCCACCGCAACGTCACTGACCCAGGTGTTTGTTATGAGCCAACCGCTTGCTCCGTTATCAATCTTGTCAAAATATTCGGGAAAGGTTTTGTCCGTTTTTGTGACCCTGTGGATGGAGCCGTCGGCGCCCGAGGAGGGCGGCATATAGATCATGATCTCGCCGTTAAAAAAGATGTTTTCCTTGCCGTTTAGTCCGTTGAATGCCACCGTCGCAACTGCCGCACGCGCATCAATCAGATCGGTCGTATAACGACCGTCATACATCATTGTATTCATTTCCTGTTTTTCACATATTGTCTCACGTATGCCGGTAAGGTTGCTGATCTTGCCCTCTTTGTCCGTGTTCATCTTATAAATGCCCAGCAACTGTCCGTGTTCTGACGTGTACGTTCCCCCATTCTTGCTGACATGCAGGGCACCGCCGACGACGATCTCTTTTATACCGTCACCGTCCACATCGCCGATATCCACAGAAGGAGAAGAATAGGTATAACGCTTGTCACCATCATCCTTAAAGAGCTGCTTATACACCCATTTCCCGTTGCGTCCCACAACAGTGTAGTCACTTCCGGGGTCACCGGGGAATACGTACATCCTGGTCTCGCCTGTTGTTTTGTTTTTATCTGTCGGTTTACCCAGTGCATTTTTGGAAAAGCCCACCAAAAGGACAAGCTCATCGGCCTCGTCATTGTTGAGGTCACCGGCCGCGACGGAAACAGTGGTGATATAATCATCGTCCCAGTTCCCATCTATACCTGTAACGAGCTTTGAACCCAGTCGATCAATCGCTCCTGTCTCATGGTTCAGCCGGTATTCCTGCAGCATGATCCTGATCTGACCATTATCTTGAGGATCCACATAAGTGCATGCGGTCACAACCGTATCATATCCGCGGCCGAAATCGCCCGCCGTTATATCAAGCATATTGTTTGCGGCAAAATGGTCATTAATTTTGTTATTATTCGTAAATTGGAAGACGGGCAGGCGGCGTTGCCTGCCTTCTGAATCCTCTCCTCCCACATACATTCCGCCATTTGTCCATGCCCGTTCGTTATTATTTTCCGTATCCATGGTGTAGAGATAATAGGCGCAGGCATTCTTTAGATTATTAGGATCATATGAACCCCGATAGCCAAGATAAGCCACCACGCCCTTTCTTCCCCCGGAACCCTGCTTGGAAAAAGAGACACTTTGGACATATTTTATGCCGCCCATGTCGAACCTTGTTGTCGGAGACTTCTCAAACTCGCTCAGTGCTTTTTTTTTCGGGGAAGCGTCATTCGGCTTACCTTCCGCATCACTTTTGCCGTCGTTTTCATACCACTGCGTCTTGTTACTGATCAACCCGGTTTTCTTCTCTTCCGCTATACTCTTAGATGTCACAAGCAGTTCATCCCAGGCGATCAGACTCTCTCCCTTTCCGGTTCCGTCTTTATCATAGGCCACGCCTTGGGGATTGCGGGAATCCACCTCATCCGGTACAAATCCGGCCGGATCTTTCCCGTCTGTTCCCAACTTCAACAGCTGGCTGCCGCTGACGGTCGACGGATTCGTGTGCTTGTCATCCTCCGCCTGCACATTCAGGCTGTGTCCCGAGAACACCCCCGACACCACTGCCAGTGACAGCAGGATGCCAAACACTTTGTTCAACTTCTGTCTTCCTTTTTTCATGTTTTTCTTCCTCTCCTCTTTTTTATTTTTCCGGATTCGTCCGGTTCTTTTCGTTTTCTCTCCAGCGCAGGCATGCCACCGTGATGACGACCGCAGTGGCAAACGATATGATCGCCACCAGCACATGACCCCCGACGTTTTCAAACAGCAGTGCGGAACCGCTGTACAAGGCGGTGCCTCCACCCTGCGCCACGCCGCTGCCGAAGATCACAAGGAACAGGCAGGCGGTCAGGACACAGCTGCAGACCCCCAGAATTTCCGTGCGCAGCCGCTCCTTTTTTTGCCTTCTTTGCTTCATTTTTTCGTGCAGAGCCAAAACCCTGTCTTCTGATGTTTTCATCGAACAGCCCTCCTAAAAAATATGCATCCGTTTATATAGTGTCCCTTTTTGGAAAAAACCCGAAGCGGAAATGAAAAAAATCCGCTGCGGAACGGCGGCGTACAGTAAAGTCCAGATAAAAGCCAAAATTACGAGATAATTGGACTTTATCGCCAAAAAACACGCATAAAGTCCAAATAACGGCAAATATTTGCTTTTATTTGGACTTTACTGCCTTGAGCGGGGCGCGGGGCAACAAGTTCAGACATCTAAATTCAGGTTTCGTAAAAATACCAGATAGATCAGAATGATGACCAGGGGGACCGCGCTGCCGATCCAGAAAATGACGCCGCTGTGGCTGACGAAGATGTTGTAGACCGCGTGCAGGGTAACGGCAAAGGACAGAAAGGCGAAGACGCCCGCAATCCGGAGCCAGACCTTATCCCAGAGAATATACAGACCCGAGGCCACAATCATGCCGCAAACCACATGCATGGCGCCGGTACCGAAGCCCCGGACCAGCAGGTGCTGCAGATCCTCGCTGCCGTGGGAGAGCAGGAAGCATACGTTTTCAAAGGTGGCAAAGCCGACGGACACCATAAAGGTTCCCGCGTACACATTGATCTTTTCCGGTTTTAAGACCAGGATATAAAACAGCAGGGGCAGGATCTTGATGATTTCCTCCACCGCCGGGGAAATCTGGTGTGCCGCGGTTTCCGCCCCGACGCCCGCCATCTCCGCGAGATAGGTGCTGACATAGGCGGAGAACAGGCAGGAGGTCATCCCGCAGAGCAAAAACACAAGACTTCTGCGGCTGCTTTTTTGCAGATAGAGGATGGCCAGCAGGATGGGCGCCGCAAGGCAGATGTACACGTTTTCCACGTAGGTCATGTCGCATCCGCCTTTCCCGCCGCCGGAATGAAGAACGGAAAGCTGAGCGTCAGCAGCGTATCAAACCAGTAGTAAGGATTGGAAATCGATTCCTCGTACCAAAAGCAGGACGCGGTCCACATCGCGTATACCAGCATAAGGAACACCAGAATCAGCACGCACAAAAAGAGCTGCTTTCGATATTGCTTTAAGTCCACAAGCCTGGCGATGACGGAATACAACAGGAAGGTCATCAGAAACTCATACACGACGTTGCTGATGATGTTCCCCCAGCGGACGAAGAAGGTCCCCATCGCGGTCGCAAAGACGGGACCGATCCAGGGGATGAGACTCCATTTTGCCTTGATGTCCGGTCCGGTGGTCTGCTGCAACAAAAGATACAAAAAGATCAGGGACGCGTACCAGCTCAGATCCGACACCACGGAAACCTGCGGCGTGTCCCCATAGAAGACCAGGCAGGCCACCCAATACACATCGCCCATCAACCAGCTGATAAAGAAAAAGAAGGTGAAGCCCCAGGTCCGGCTGCGCTCCCGCAGCGCCCTGCGCAAAGCGACGATGGAGCACAGGAACAATACGCTGATCTGCAGTATGTTTTCATACTGTTCGATCATCGTCCTTCTCCTCCCTGTGCTTCATGATGCGGATGAACCACAGTGTCAGCGTTACGCCGAGGCAAAAGGCCAGAACGCCCGTCGCCACATAGCCCAGCATCTCATTTCCGGCAAAGAGTTCAGATATCATCGCGGGTAATCCCCTCCTTTTCCAGCTCCTGCTTGAGTCTGGCCCTTCCGTTTCGCAGCATGTCTTCCACTTTCTTCGTGCCGCAGCGCATGATCTCCGCAATCTGCGCATAACGCAAATCCATAAAGTAAAACAGCCACAGCGCCTCTCTGTACTGCGGGGCAATGCGGTTCAGGCATTTTCGCAACAGCTCGTTCCGCTCACGAATCCACAGCCTGTCCTCCGGCAGCTCTTCCTCATCGGGAATCGTTTTCGTCAGCTCCTCTTCCGGCCCGAATTCCTGTCTGCGGAAGCGGTACTTCCACAGGCGGTTTGCCTTATTCCTCGCCACCTTGAACAGATAGGCACGGAAATTTCCTTCACTTATTTTGGGTTTATCCACCAGAATGACGGAGAAGCATTCCAGCATCAGATCCTCGGCATCATGTGCGTTATGAAGAATGCCGTCCAGATATGCCGTCAGAGCGTCGGCATAACGCAGCATCAGACGATCGCCTGCGGACTGATCTCCGGAAAGAAACTCCCGGTATAACTGATCATCCCGCATGGCTTACCCGCCAGACCCGGTCCAGTCCAGTCCAGTCCAGTCCAGTC
>JAFZLB010000051.1 GCA_017551665.1 Lachnospiraceae bacterium | reverse complement strand
ATGCCGCCGCGCAGGGGCACGCGCACGCGAACGGAAACCGGCGCACGACGGCCCACAAGGAAAGCCCGAAGCAGCTGCGGCAGCGGAAGGCGCGTCAAAGGAAGATGCTTCTGATCGGCGGTGCGGCGCTCATCGGCCTGGTGCTGCTGATTGTGCTGATCAGCTCCCTGCACCAGACCGCAGGGGATGACATCAGCGACGCGAAGCGGGCGTACGGCCGCGGGGATCTGTCGGCCGCGGTGTCTTCGCTGCACAGTGCGCTGGAAAAGGACGGAAAAAACAGCGAGGCCATTTTTCTGCTGGCTTCTTATCTCAGGGAAAGCGGTGATCTGACGGCTGCCGTCAGGGAGCTGGACGCCATCGTCAATTCCGCCGCCTTCAGCACGGAGGACACGATGCGGGCTTACCGCGAGACCGCGGAAATGCTGGCGGAATCCGGTGACGCCGTGGCGCTGCAGACGCTGCTGGAGCGTTGCCCTTATGAGGAAATCAAGGCACTCTATGTGGTGGATGTGCCGCCGGCACCGGTGATCAGCCCCGGGGGCGGTACCTTTGAAGGCACGGTCACGCTGACGATGACCGCGGAGGTGGGGACGGAGATATATTATACGGTCAACGGCGCGGAGCCGGGACCGACGGATCCCGTCTACAAGGAGCCGCTGACCTTCAGCGAGACGGGGAGTTATACGGTGCGTGCCCTGGCCATGGGCCCCGGCGGCGTGGAGAGCAGTCTCGCCGTCGCGGAATTTGTGGTGGAAGCACGGCTGGTGGAAGCGCCGCAGGTGTTGAAAGACAGCGGATTTTACGGAGAAGCGACACAGATCACGGTTGTGGCGCAGCCGGGACTGGAGATTCGTTATACGACGGAAGAGCGGAAGATGCCGGACGCGCAGTCCCCGCTCTATACGGAGCCCATCGACATGCCGACGGGAGACTCCTTCTTCAACTTCGTCTGCGTGGATGAACACGGCACGCTGTCGGAGGTGGTCTCGCGCCAGTATCATATGGAGATCACGAGAAAGGTGGACGAGGTGCAGGCCATCGCCAGCGTCAAGACGAGGCTGATCCAGCTGGGCGTGCTGACGGACGCGACGGGGGCGCTGCCGGACCGGGAGGGCATCCTGGAGTTTTCGGTGGACCGCATCGTCACCATCGGCAACGAGGGAGAGTTTTACTACATCACGGAATACTATGTACCGCCGGGCGGCGCCAGGGAGGGGACGGGACTGTTTTACGCGGTCAACACCCAGAGCGGCCTGACCTGCCGCATCGGCTATGACGTGCAGGGACAGATGTTCCTGAACAGCTTCTGATATGCGGGGCGTCACGATTGTCTGCGTCGGGAAGCTGAAGGAGGCTTATCTGCGCGCGGCTTCGGCGGAATACGAAAAGCGGCTGACGCCCTATCTGCGCACGGAGATCTGTGAGGTGGCCGACGAACGCGCACCGGAGCGCATGTCCGAAGCGGAAAAACGACAGGTGCTGGAAAAAGAGGGCGCGCGCATTCTTGCCCGCATTCCGGAGAAGGCTTATGTGATCGCGCTTGCGCCGGGGGCAAAGGAAGAGAGCTCGGAAGCCTTTGCGGAGCATATCCGCAGACTGCAGGAGACGCATGAGAGAATCGTGTTTGTGATCGGGGGCTCCTGCGGCCTTTCGGATGCCGTGTACGCGCGTGCGGACGAGAGGCTGGGCTTTTCGCTTCTCACCTTCCCGCACCAGCTGATGCGCGTCATCTTACTGGAACAGCTGTACCGCAGCGCAAAGATCAATCACGGAGAACCGTATCACAAATGACAATGACGGAACAGACCTTTCAACTCCCGATGGGACAACTGCAGGATCTCTTCGGACGCCAGGACGCTTACCTGAAAAAAATCGAGAAGGATTTCCGGGTCAGCGCCTTTGACCGCGGCGGGGTGCTGCATGTGACGGGAAAGGAAAAGGACGTGCAGCGGGCGGCCATGGTCATCCGGCAGCTGGCGGCACTGAGCGAACAGGCGGGCACTTTGGAGGAACAGAACGTGGACTACGCGATTGCACTGGCAAAGGAAGCAAAGGAAGCGGCGGATGAAAACACCCTCGCCGAAATCGACGCGGACGTGATCTGCCACACGACATCCGGCAAGCCGGTCAAGCCCAAGACCCTCGGGCAGAAGCAGTATGTGGACGCCATCCGCTCCCATACCGTTGTCTTCGGGACGGGACCGGCCGGCACCGGCAAGACCTATCTCGCGATGGCACTGGCGATCAGCGCCTTCCAGCGGGAGGAGGTGAGCCGCATCATCCTGACGCGTCCCGCCATTGAGGCCGGGGAAAAGTTAGGCTTTCTGCCGGGGGATTTGCAGAGCAAGGTGGACCCGTATCTCCGGCCGCTCTATGACGCGCTCTATCAGATCATGGGCGCGGACGCATTCCTTCGCAACTCCGAGAAGGGACTGATTGAGGTGGCACCGCTTGCCTATATGCGCGGACGCACCTTAGACAACGCCTTCATCATTTTGGACGAGGCGCAGAACACCTCGCCCGCGCAGATGAAAATGTTTCTGACCCGCATCGGCTTCGGTTCCAAGGTTGTGGTGACGGGGGACCAGACGCAGAAGGATCTGCCGCAGGGCGCGGTGAGCGGCTTAAGCGTTGCCGAAAAGGTGTTGAAAAACGTGGAGGACATCCGCTTCTGTTATCTGACGGCGGCGGACGTGGTCAGACATCCGCTGGTCTTACGAATTGTCAAAGCATACGAGAATTATGAAAAGAAACGGGCGTCAAAAGAGAAAAAGCGAAGCTGAGCCGAAGACGCTGGCCGCTTCGTATACGGCGGTTTCGCTGCTGCTGCCCCTGCTGGCTGCGGCTGCGGCCGCCGCCGCGTCTTATTACCGGCAGGAGGGCCGGGATGCCGTATTGCGCGGTGTCGCGCTGGCGCTGCTGTTGGGTGCGGCTGCCGCCTATGCCCTGTGGTCCGGGCGCATGTCGCATTCCTTTGAGGGGGATAACGAAGCGCATCCCTGGCGCTTTTTTGTGATCTATGTGCTCTGTCTCGCCGCGGCGCTCGGACTGCCCTTTGTGCCGCTGCTCTGGTGGCCGGTGCCTTTGTTGTTCGTGCTGTTGTTTTTGTTTTCGGAGACGGTTCTCGCGTTATGTGCCGGCGGCGGCCTGCTGCTTTTGGCTTTACAGTCCGCGCCGGAGGGGGAGCCCGTTTATTTTTTCCTGATGTTTTCGGTGTCGCTTTGCACGCTGCTGCTGTACCGGCATACAGACGCGAAAACGCGCTTTGTTTTCGCAATGCTGCCGCAGGCGCTGACGCATCTGACGGCACTGATCGTGTATGAGCTGCTCTTTGTGCACGCGGTGGCGGTGCCGCGGGTGTTTTCCGTCCCGCTGTTGTCGTCCTTTCTGACCGCGCTTGTCACCGGCGTGATCGCGAGGGCCTGGCTCATGCGCGGTGTGCGCAAAAACGCGGAGCGTTATCTGGACATCAACGATCCGGAGTTTTCCCTTTTGCAGGCCATGCGCACGAAGGACAAGCGCGTCTATGACCTGGCCATTCACACGGCCCATCTGACGGAACGCCTCGCGGAGGCGCTGGAGTACCGCACGCAGGCGGCCAAGACCTGTGCCCTGTATCACCGGATCGGCTGTCTGGACGATGTGGAGAGCGAATGGCCCGATGTGGCGCATTACTACACGGACTTTGAGTTTCCGCAGGAAGGCATGCAGCTGCTGCGGGAATACATCCGGCAGGGCGCGGAGCATCCGGAGAGCAGGGAAGCGACGCTGGTCTGGCTTTGTGATACGCTCGTGCAGCGCGTCAAGGCACTGTATGAAAAGGACAAGGACGCCACGGCGGATTACGACGGCATGATCGACAACATGTTGCAGGAAGCCAGCCGGAACGGCACACTGTCGGTCAGCCGCATGACGATGCAGGAGCTGGCGCGGAGCGCGGAGCTGCTGAAGCAGGAGAAACTGTATTATGACTTTTTACGTTGAGCATGAGGAAGGGAAGGCCCTTTCCTTTGATACGGAAGCGCTGGCCCTGAAAACGGGACATGCGGTGGCCGCGGCGGAGGGCATTCCCGCGCAGGCGGCCGTGGCGCTGCGTCTCGTGGAAGACGGGGAAATCCGTGCGCTGAACGCGTCCTTCCGGCAGCTGGACGAGGTGACGGATGTGCTGTCCTTTCCCGCCTTTACCTTTGCCGCGCCCGGGGACTTTTCCTCCGTGGAAGCGGAGATGGCGCGGGCGGCGGATCCGGACAGCGGCGAGATCTGGCTGGGGGACATCGTACTGAATGTCTGCCGCGTGCGGGAGCAGGCGGCGGAATACGGACACAGCGAGGAAAGAGAGTTTGCCTTTCTCATCGCCCACTCCCTGCTGCATCTCATCGGCCATGACCATGAGACGGAAGCGGAGGCCGCGGTGATGGAGGAAAAACAGGAAGGGGCACTTTCTTCCATCGGTCTGACAAGGGGGACATGAGGCTTGGCAAAGCGCGGCGCAAAGATCAGACCCTATACCATGACCAAGGCGGCGCTGTTGCCGGTGGCGGCGCTGATGCTTCTCGGCATCGTCCTCGCGCGGCTGACGGAGGACCGGACGGCCGGCATGGCGCTGGTACCGGTGCTGGTTTATCTTGTTTATTACTGCGTCTTTATGATCGCCTGCCGCAAGCGGGTGTTCCGCTTTGTCCGCATGTACTGCAACAACCGCTTTTATATCAACGCGAAGGAGTCTTCGGGCTTTGTGCTCTATGAGACCCTGGCCGTGGTGCTGGTGGCGGCGGCGCTGCTCATTCTCTTTGCGCGGCCCGCGGCAAACCTGATCTGCGGCAACGCCAAGGGAAGGCTCTCTTTGTATCTTTGCGCGGGCGGCATTTTCTTCTGCGGTCTGGAGGGCGTTCTGGCCGGCTTTGCGGAGGGAATGGGGAAACGCGCACAGGTGCTGGCGACGGACGTGATGCGGGCGGTGCTGATGCTGTCGCTTCCCGTGCCGCTGGCCTTTCTCGGTTACAAATACGGCGCGAAGCTGGATGACCTGCTCTATACGAGAGACTGCGCGGCGGCCTACGCCGCGGCCTTTGCGACGGCGGGGCTTTTGCTTTCGGATGTGATGATGACGCTGATGCTGCTCTTTCTGCGAAGGAGCAGCTTAAAGCCTTTGTATCCGCTGGAGGAAACGGGGAAGGAACGCTATACGGGAGAGCGTCCCGCCTTCTTCAAAGCGGTGGCGCCGCTGGCCTTTACGCTTTCGCTCCCGCATCTTCTGGTGATTCTGTTATGCGGTCTGTTCCGGGATACCATGGCCCGGACGGATCCTTTTTCGGATACGGCGGCGATGCTCGGCGCGCTCTACGGTCACTATCTTCCCTTCACGGTGTTTCTCGGGCTGATGCTGGCATTGCCTTTTTTTGAGGCCTGCTACCGTCTGCCGGAAAACGAAGAGGCTCCGGGGAGCGGGAGAGCGGGGACGCGCTTTCTGAAGCTGACGCACCGGCAGTGCGTGATCTGCCTGCCCGTCGGGGTGTTTCTGATGGCGCTGGCGGAGCCGGTGGAGACGGCGGTGTTCCGCGTGCCGACGGACGTCACGCAGATGCTTTTGCTCATCGGCGCGATGCTGACGCCGCTGCTTTCCTTTGCCGTGACGAACTGCACGCTATTAGCGCTGACGAAGCGCTTTACGGCGATGGTGACGGGGGGCATCCTTTCCGTGGTGTCGGGCGCGGTGCTGACCTTTGTGCTGCTGCGGCTGCTGTCGCGCGGGCTGTTTGCCGTTGTCTGCGGGCTGATGCTGGCCTGTCTGGTCTTTGATTTTTACGCTTATGTGACGCTGACGAAGCTCATGCAGGTGCGGCGTCTGCGCCTGTTGCAGCTGGCGGGGCTGCCGCTCGTGATCTCCGCGCTCTGTGCCCTGCCGATGTATTTTCTCGGCGGCGCGCTGTCCCGCGTCATCGGCGAGGTGGCGGCGGTGGCGCTGACGCTGCTGTCCGGCAGTCTCTGCTATCTGTTTCTGATGGCTGTGGTCAGGGGCCTCTGGTCCGGTGATCTGGAGGGGATTCCTCTGGGGGCCGCGCTGGAGAGAATGTCCGCAAGGAGAGTACGGTAATGGAGCGGGAGAAGCGCAACATCGTCATCATCGGCGGCGGTGCCGCGGGGCTATGCGCGGGTGTACTCTGCGCACGCGCGGGGCTTACCGTGACCCTCCTGGAAAAGACGGAAGTCTGCGGCAGAAAGCTGTCCATGACCGGCAACGGCAGATGCAATCTCTCCAATCTGCGGATGGAGGCGTCCTGCTTTGACGTTGCGGAGGGTTCGCTTCCGGAGAGGCTGCTTGGGCGCTTCGGGGTGCAGGAGACGATTTCGTTTTTTTCCGCTGTCGGGATTTTGGTCCGGGACGAGGAAGGTTATTTGTATCCGGTTTCGGGACAGGCGCAGTCCGTGACGGAGGCACTTGTCAACGCTTATCTTGCGGCGGGCGGGAACATTGTTTACCGCCGGCAGGCAAAGGAAATTTTGCCGGGGACGGAAGAGGACGGAAGCCGCTGGACGGTGCGCACGGCGGGAGAGTGCTATCCCGCGGACGCGGTGATTCTTGCGAGCGGCGGACTGTCCGGTCCGAAGAATACAAAGTCCACGGGGGACGGTTATTATATTGCGGAGCGGCTGGGCGCTTCGGTGACGCAGACTTACCCCGCTTTATGCGGACTGCAAAGTCCCGACGCGCTGTTGCCGAAGGAGAGCGGTGTGCGCGTGCGGGCGCGGGTTTCCTTTTTTGGGGAGGACGAAAGCCTGCTCGCGGAAGAGCGCGGCGAGGTACAGCTGACGGCGGGCCGCGTCTCCGGCATTCCCGTGATGCAGGCATCTTCGCTTGTCGCAAAGACACTGGCGGAGGGAAGGCGGGTGACGCTGTCCCTGGATTTGTTTCCGGAGACGGAGGATGCGGCCTTTGCGGAGACCGTGGCCGGGCGCATCCGTGATCTGTCCGGGATACAGCCCCTCCGGACGGAGGAAGCTTCTTCCGGGGAAAGCGCGGCGAAGCCGGGAACGCTCGGTGGCTTTTTGCTTGGTTTTGCGCACAGCGCGATCCATCATATCATACTGGAACGATACGCCCTGTCCGCGGATACGCCACTGACGGAACTTCCCGAATCGCGTCTTTCGGAACTGCTGCACGCTTACCGCAATCTGCGTTTTACCGTCAGCGGTACGGACGGCTTTGCCCATGCCCAGGCGACGGAAGGCGGCATCGCACTTTCTTCGCTGACGGAGGAACTGGAACTGAAGACGGCGCCGGGCGTTTATTG
Organism: Lachnospiraceae bacterium; assembly: GCA_017551665.1. Classification (GTDB taxonomy): domain Bacteria; phylum Bacillota; class Clostridia; order Lachnospirales; family Lachnospiraceae; genus Butyrivibrio. Next base: position 7,933 of record JAFZLB010000051.1, on the reverse strand, counting down.
TATCGGCGAACTCGTGGATGTCTGCGGCCGCTGCGGCGGTTATAATCTGCAGTGGGCCTGGACCTCCGCCATGTGCGCGGCGAAGGCGCTGACGTCAGGATAACAGCAAAAGGAGTCACCGGGATGCGCTTGTTTTCCATTGTCACATCCGGACTGAGGGGCAGAAAGCGGGATACCGCCGTCTTGGGCAGCATCCTCTTTCTGGCTTTTTTGTTTCTGACGCTATCCTCCATCCTGCTTTCTTCTTTTTCCGGCACGGCCAAGGCGGAGCGGCAGCAGCTGCACGGTGCCTGGCAGCTGATGTATTACGGCGTGCGGGAGGATACGGCACCGCTCCTGGAACGCCATGCCCCCGCGTCGGAAATACGGCTGGTGGGCGAGACCTCCGACGGCCGCATGATCGGCACCATCGATGAGGACGTTCTGCGGGCCGCCTCGCTGGAACTGACGGAGGGGCGTCTGCCGCAGGGAGAGGACGAAATCCTTCTGGTACGGGGCAGGATGTCGAAGGAACCCGCGGTGGGGGAATCCTTCCTTCTGACCTACAGCTATGATTATATGCAGGGCAACGTGCCGCGGAAAACGGTCTCACGGGAGATGGAGGCGGTGCTGCACTCTTACCGGCAGAGCGCGACGCAGGAGGATGAGGCGGCGTTCCAAGCCTATCTGCGGGAACATTATGACGCACAGGAGAATACGATCCGTTTTGCGGACGGGCGGATGCGGCTTTACAATGAGAATCCCTTTGAGCATCAGTATCCCCTGCCCGAGGGATATGATCCGGCAAATCTGACGGAGGAAATGGAAGAGGATCTGCGCTATCTCTGGGTATATCATATTTACGGTCCGGACAAGTTCGGATTTGAACCTTACAGCGTAAGCAGCATCGTCCGGAAAGCGGGCGAATTGTATTCCTACGGGGACTATTCCATTGACATCGACGCCCAGGGCTTCCTGATCTATTATATGGGAAAAGGCTTCAGCGATGACATAAGGGGCAGCACCGCGGACACGGCGGTTGCCACCTGCGAGACCATGATCTACAGAACCTATACGGTCACGGGTTACGTTTCGCCTTACGCGGATCACTGGGACGTGCGCGGTCTGACCATGCCGGACGCCTTTGTTTCGCCCGAAGCCGGCGGCGCGGTGCTGGAGGCCCTGCGCTATGGCGAACAGTATTACACGGAAGGTTCGCCGGTCTATACTCCTTCCGGGATTTTGCTGTTTGAAGAAAGTGCTTTGAGCATGCGGGAGAGAGTGGAGGAGCTTCTGCCGCTGTATCAGAAGACGCTTGTGCCGGGCTTTCGCGTGGAAGGACTGACGGATGCCGGAAACGGTTTGATCAGCGGCTTTTTCACCGGACTGGATCCCGCCACCGGGGAGGAAAAAACCTTTCAGCTGCATATCTACCGGAGCTCCGGCGAAGAAAGCTTTGTCAACTATGAGTTTGAGGACGCCGACGGGAGGGTGCGCTGGCTCAGCGGCAATCCGACGGAGCAGGCGTATTGGGAGGAATTTGAGGATCTTCTTTTGCCCCTGCAGCCGCAGGAACCTGATTTCACGGAACTGGAACAGAACAATGTCTATCCCCTGCGTTTGAACAACTTCACCTATCCGCCCTCCGGGAGCGCCGGAGATTCCATGCAGCTTCTGTGCGGCGGTGTATTGGTGGGGGTGGCGGCCTTTTCCGTCTTTCAGGTGTTCTGGACCCAGCTGCGCAGACGCAGAATGCGCCTGGCCACCATGATGTCCATTGGTGCCACGGACGCGCAGGTGCTGGGGATGCTGCTGTTGGAGGTGCTCCTCCTGCTGGGCGTGACCTTGATGCTCGGGACGGCGGCGGGCTTCGGTGCTGCGGTGCTGATCACGCGGCTGTCCGGCACGATGTTCACGGTGGAACTCCCCTATCTGATCGGCGGGAGCTTATGCTGCGTGGCAGCCGTACTGGCCGGTGCGCTGGTGCCCATGCTGATGGTGCTGCATATTCCGCTGACCGGCAGAGAGCAGATCAGCCGCCGGACCTTAAAACTGCGCGCACCGAAGCGGATGCGGCGCATGACCTACTCCCGGATTGTCCTGCGGCAGATGGCGGTGAACCGGGGCAGAACCCGCCTGCAGTTTCTGCTGGCCTGGCTCTTTGCGGTGATCGGCCTTTTGACCGTGTTTCTCTGCCATGACGCCTACGGCGAATACCGCCGCAGCGTGACGGATACCGCCATGCCGGACTATGAGGTGATCGCGCCCTACGGCATGAGCAGCCGGATGCTCAAAAACGCGCTGGAAGAGGCGGAGGCCCTGCGACAGGGCAGCACCGTGTCTTATGTGACGGAGGCGCCCAATGTCTGGCTGCATTGTGAAGAGCTTCTGGAACACAGTCCGATTCTGAACGCCTTAAAAAACATCCCGGAGGCGGAGTCCATGTTCAGGGACCTGGAAGAAGGCGGCACCGGCGTAAGCGTCCGCGTGGCGGGGGTCCGCCCGGACAGCGGGCTTCCGGAAGCGCTGCTGGAGATGCTGCCCGCGGATGCCGTGGATTTGGATGCTTTGGAAAAGGGAGAGGAGTGCATCCTTCTCGTGCCGCGGTATGTGCCGGAGGGGGAAGGCGTCATGCAAAGGACGCCGGACGCTTCCGCGCTGAAGGATCTGCGCAACGACGAGCGGGCGGGCGCGTTTTTGGAACTGCATTACGCGCCGCGCTATGCCGCCGTCTGCCGGGAAGACAATGCCGTTGCCGCGGGCGATACGATTGCCCTGACGACTTACCGGCAGAGAATTGTCGATGAAACACTGGTCGTAGAGGCTACCACGCTTCAGCCCCGTGTCGCTGCGGTCATCCATGTGCTGGAGGAAGGCCTGTGGCCCTATTCGGACAACAGGGCCGCTTATGTGGTGGTTTCGGGCGTGAAGATGATTCACCAGCTGTATCCGCAGGCGAATACGAGCATGACGGCACAGCAGGCCGTCTATCACCGCGTCATGGCGAAGATTTTTTATCCGGACAGCTACGGGCTCACGCGCTTTACGATCCGCAATCTGCCGGAGAGTGACGCGGTCACGCAGGACACGGTCGTTGCGGATTTCGCGGAGGAATACGGCTTTGATTTCACGAACCAGCGGATCCGGAAGGAGCGGGAAGCGGCTTCCGCGCAGATGCGGCGGATCATGTTTCTGCTGCTCGGGATCGAGATGTCCCTGGTGGTGTTTACGCTGCTGTATTCCGCGGCGGATGTGGCGGCGGAGCAGGACCGTTACCGCATCGGCACGCTGCAGGCCATGGGCGTCACGGACCACCAGGTCAATACGGGGCAGATGCTGCAGGCGCTGGCGATTTCCGTGGCCGCCTGCATCGCGGCGAATCTGACGATGGCGCTGGTGCAGGTGCTTACCGCGCTTGCCGCCCGTCATTTCCGCGTGGCGCTGCAGGAAAACCTCGGCGGTTATCCCTGGCTGATTCACGCGGCGGTCTGCCTGTTGTTCATCCTCATTTACACCCTGCTGCAAAGCCTGCCGATCCGCAGGATCAGCAAAATGGATCCGATTGAAAACATAAGGAGCTGAGCATGAAGGACATCATCTTACGGACGAAGAAGCTGAAAAAGACCTATCACGGGGGCACGGTGCAGGCGGTGGAAGCGCTGCGCGGCATCAATTTGGAGTTTGAGAAGGGTCGTTATTACGCCATCGTCGGGAAGAGCGGCTGCGGAAAATCGACGCTGCTGCATATTCTGGGTGCCCTTGATACGCCGACGCGCGGAAAGGTGATCTGTGCCGGGGAGGATGTGTTCGGCCGTTCCAGGCGGGAGCTTGCGCGGTTCCGCCGCAGGCAGATCGGCTTTATCTTTCAGTCCTACAATCTGCTGCAGGAGCATACCGTGATCGAAAATATTCTGATGCCGCTGCATCTGGACGGCAGGGAACCGGACAAGAAGTATCTGCGGACGACGCTGGAAATGCTGGAGATCATGGATCTGGCGGCAAAGTTTCCCTCACAGCTTTCCGGCGGAGAGCAGCAGCGCGTGGCGGTCGCAAGGGCCCTGTCGGCGAAGCCGGCCATCGTGCTTGCGGACGAGCCGACGGGCAATCTGGATCCCGGCACCAGTAAACATACGCTGGCGCTGATGAAGGATACGGTGGAACAGCTGGGACAGACCCTGATTCTTGTCACGCATGATATGGACATCGCGGCGGAAGCGCATGTGCAGATCCGCATTCATCAGGGAGAGATTGTGGACGTAAAGGAAAGCTGAGGCCGGAACCTTAACGACGTCCGGAGCGGGAGGAGCCTTTGGACCTGCCGCGGCCGGAAGCCGGCTGTCCGGAACGTCTGGTTCCGGATGAGGATGGCCGCGAAGAAGCGTTCCCGGAGGAAACGCGCTTCCCCGAAGAGCTTTTGATGATGACAGGCTTGGAAGGCTTTGCGCGCCGGATGCCGTCTTCCTTGGCGGCTTTTTTCTTTGCCAGGTCTTTGACGGTGTCCCGCTCCTGTATGCCGCGCGGACTGCGGATTTTGATGTCCTTGATGCCGCGCACCAGCTCCCGCGCGATCTGGTAATCCGCCTTGTTGATGCGGATGGTGCAGGAGATACGGTCTCCCTTCGGCGCGAAGATGCGCTGCCAGAAGCCCTTGTCCTGCCATTCCACGAAATAGGACACGCGGTGGCGCAGGAAGGCGCGTTCCAGCTCCTGCTTGGCCTTCTGGGTATACACCTTGCAGAAGGAAATCTCGTTATCAAAAACCTGACCGTCCATCAGTACGGATGACAATGGCAGCACCTCCCTACCTGTTTGCAATACAGACATTTTATCAAAAGCCTTTTGTTCGTGCAAGCGCGGATGGCGGAAGGGGCGGAGAGTGTGATAAGATGGGTACATGCAACTCATCCGGATTTCGCAACTGAATATTTCCGTACGGGAAAACGCGGACGTTTCCGGGGACAGCGTTGTCGCGCATCAGGAGAAGACGCGGGAGGCGCTGCTGAAAAAGAAGGCGGCGCGTGCGCTTCGTCTTTCGCCCGGAAACATCGGGAGCCTGACGATTGTGCGGCAGGGCATCGATGCCCGCAGGAAGCCGGACATTCTGTATGTTTACACCGTGGACGTGACGCTGAAGGAAGATGACGCCGCCGTGGAGAAGCTGGTGCGCAGGCTTTCGGATCCCAATGTGCGCATCGTGAAGGAGGAAGCCTTCCGCTTTCCGGAGGCAGCGTCGCATGCCCTTTCGGACCGACCGCTGGTTGTGGGGATGGGACCTGCCGGGCTGTTTGCCGCCTACGCGCTTGCCGTACACGGCCACCGTCCCGTCGTGATCGAACGCGGACGGGCGGCGGAGGAACGTGTCCGGGACGTGGAAACCTTCTGGGCGGGCGGTGCCTTGCAACCCTCGTCCAATGTGCAGTTCGGGGAAGGCGGCGCGGGCACCTTCAGCGACGGCAAGCTCTATACCTCTCTAAAGGACAGGGAGGGTTTCTTTGCGGAAATCTTAAAAACCTTTGCGGCGCACGGTGCGGCAAAGGAGATTTTGTATGAGGCGCATCCCCATATCGGGACGGACCGGCTGGTCACGATTCTGCAAAGCATGCGGGAGCGGATGCTGGCGCTCGGTGCGGACATCCGCTTTGAAACGGAACTGACCGGGCTTTTGACGGAGGATGTGCCACAGGGCGGAGCGGCGGAGGACGGCGCTGCAGAGCGTCTTTGCCGCGTCACCGGTATTCGCACGAACCGGGGGGAGATTGCGGCCTCCCGTGTGATCCTGGCCATCGGGCACAGTGCGCGGGATACCTACCGGATGCTGTATGAAGCGGGCGTCCGCATGGAAGCGAAGCCCTTTGCGGCGGGCTTTCGGATTGCGCATCCGCAGTCCGTCATCAATGAGGCCATGTACGGCATGGCACATCCAAAGCAGCTTCCCGCCGCGCCGTACAAGCTGACGTATCAGACCGCCGCGGGCAGGAGCGTGTACAGCTTCTGCATGTGTCCCGGCGGTTACATCATCAACGCTTCTTCCGAGGACGGGCGGCTTTGCGTCAACGGCATGAGCTACGCGGACCGCGCGGGCAAATACGCCAACAGCGCGGTGGTGGTGAATGTCACGCCGGAGGATGTACGCGGCTTTGCGCGTTCGCGGGAGGGCCTGGCCGGCCCGGAAACGGAAGACGTCCTTGCGGGGATTGCCTTCCAGCGCGCAATCGAGGAAGCTGCCTGCCGCGCGGGCGGGGGCAGCATTCCGGTGACAACCTTCGGGGCGTTCCGGGCGGAGGATGCTTTGGCCGCCGCGGACATTGCACGCTCACAGGACGCGGCAGCCCGGCAGGAGGCCTTCCGCGGACAGGTGTCGGCAGCGGTGTTGAAGGGGATTCTGCCGCCGGAGATGGAAGCTGCGATCACGGAGGGAATCCTGCACTGGAACCGGAGCATCGCGGGCTTTGCGGCGGAGGACGCGCTGCTGGCCGCCGCGGAAAGCAGAACCAGCGCCCCGCTGCGGATCCTGCGTTCCGCACATGATCTGCAGTCCGTCAATGTGGCTGGGCTTTATCCCTGCGGCGAAGGTGCCGGCTATGCCGGCGGGATTATGAGCGCCGCGGCGGACGGGCTGCGCTGCGCAAGGCGCGCGGCCACATAAGGAAGGAGACGAACTTGTCCGGAGAAGGGAAAAAAACTCCGAATGTCAGATATGCGTTGATCATGGCCTTCTACTGGTCCAATTATGCCATTCTGCTGAACTATGCCAATGTCTACCTTCTGGAGAAGGGCTTTCGTGCGACCTCGATCGGTGCCATGATTGCCGTCTCCGCGGGTCTTGCCGCGGTGTTGCAGCCGCTGATCGGTGCCTACGCGGATCGCGAAAAGAGCCTGTCCGTCAAAAGCATCCTGCTGGTGATGACGCTGTTGTTTCTCCTGTTTAACGCGATCATCCCCGCGTCCGCGGGAAACAGCGCCCTGTTGCTGATGATTGCCTTTTCCGCGTCCATCACGCTGATGCAGGCGATGGCACCGCTGGCAAACGCCCTGGGCACGCTTTCCACTTACGGCGGAGAGAAAGTCAATTTCGGTGTCGCAAGGGGCGTGGGTTCTTTTGTGTACGCGGTGATTTCTTTGCTGCTCGGGCGGTTTACGCAGCAGTACGGAAACGCGCCGGTGCCCTTTCTGGCCTTTACGGCCTATACGCTGTTTTTTGTGACGATCTTTGTCTTCCCGTTCCGGAAGGCAAAGACGGAGCAAAGACAGACAAAGAGAAGCGGATTCTTCGGAAGGTATCCCCGATTTCCTGTCATTTTGCTGGCCAATGTCTGCCTGTACACCGGCCACATGCTGCTGAACACCTTTATGTTCCAGGTTGTCAGTGCCAAGGGCGGAAACAATACCTCTCTCGGGATTTCCTTCGCCATCGCGGCCATGGTGGAGCTGCCCGTGATGGCGGCCTTTGCGCTGCTGCTCAAAAAGATTTCTTCGGGCGGATGGCTGATAATCTGCGGCCTGGGCTTTGTTGTCAAAAGCACCGCCAGTCTGCTTGCGCCGAACGTCGGCTGGTTTTATGTGTCACAGTTCCTTCAGATGTCGGCCTACGCGCTGCTGGCGGTCGCGGCCGTGTATTATGTGGACAGCATCATGGCACCGGAGGACGCGGTAAAGGGGCAGGCCTTCTTTACCATGACGAACACCGTCGGCACCATGTGCGCTTCCGCGCTGGGCGGTGTTCTTCTGGACATGATGGGCGTCAGAACCCTGCTTGTCTTTGTGCTGGGCTTCTCTGTCGCGGGTGCGCTTCTGATGGTCTTCGGGGTCAAAACGTTACAATTCAGCGCCCAGCCATGATTTAGAAGACCGGTGTCATTCATTGTGACACCGACCGTTCATGTTGCTGTGTATTAAACTGGTTGAGAGGATATCGGCGCCGGCTTGGGACGGGCAAAGATTTCAGCAACCTTTT
>JAFZLB010000050.1 GCA_017551665.1 Lachnospiraceae bacterium | reverse complement strand
GTGTCTGAAGTGGCGGAAGCGATGTACAAAGTCAGTGCGGAGCAGCATAACCAGTCGATTCTGCGTGCGAGAAGAAAGTACGAAGAGGTTCACGCAACGATTGTGAATGCTTTGGCGCGTGTCGAAAAAGAGCGTGATGAAACAAAAGCGCAGCTTGAAGCCACAGAGGAGAAGCTTGACGCCGCTGAAGAGGAACGCAATGCAGCAAGGGCACAGCGTGACGTTGCGGAAGATGCGCGCAATGCCGCCGAAGAGGAACGTGATGCCGCAAAGGCGGAAGTCGAGCGCCTGAAAGCGGAGTTGAAGGCGCTGCGCGGGGGAACAGAATAGGGAGTGTTTACCAGGATATGACAGACATGAAAGCGTCCCGTGCAGGGGCGCTTTTTTATGTCCAATTTTTATGCAAACCGGCATGCTATTCTGAAACGGTCGGAAGCGAAAACAACAAAACCACAAGGAGGAAAAGAATGAAAAAAACACGGATCGTCATGATGGCAGTACTTGCGGCAACGGCTCCGACAACGGACGCATCAAGGATTACCGCGTTTCCGTCAGCCCCGACGGCATCAACTGGAAGGTGGTCGCGACGGGCCGCTGGGAAAACAACGGCGAGACAAAGTACGCGGACTTCCCTGCCATGTATGATCTTAAGTATCTGAAATTAGAGGGACTGACGACTTACGGCAGCAAGCAGAACGTGCACATCTCCGCCGCGGAGCTCTCCATTCTCGGAGGATGGTGGTAAGGGAGGATTCCAATATCATTCCTTCTCTGTCCCGGTGATCTGGGCGACGGCCTCCTCGATCAGCGCGGAGATCTTCTTTTTTCCGGTGCCGACGATGAAGGTGTTGCAGTTGTTGAAGGGGATGAGGATGCGTTTCGCGTTCGCGCGGCCGACGGCCGCCGCCATCTTTTTTGTAATCTCGCCGCCCATGGCGTCCGTGATGCAGATGCCGACGGGACCCACGATGACGTCCGCTTCCTTTACGCAGACCTTCACGGCGTTTTCGCCGGTGGCGGAAAAGTCCGCGCCGGCCTTCAGCATGTTCGCGGTGGCCGTGGCGTTCGTGCCGACCGCCGTCACGTAAGCGCCGGGGATTTGTTCCTTCACGGATGTGATGAGCTGCTTGCCGAGCCCGCCGCCCTGCGCATCAATCACGAGGATATTCATCTTGTCCTTCCTTTCAATCGGAAATCTTCACCACGAGAACGCCGTCCACAAAGGCGACGCTGCCATCCAGCGGATAGCAGGGCATTTGCGCGATGTCCTCGCGGTCTCTCTCCAAACGCGTCATGTTGACGCTCATGTTTTCAAAATAACTGAGGTAAGCGTAATCCGTACCGAAATACACCAGCGACGTTTTGCCGGTCTGCCAGACAATCACGTCCTCAAAGGCCTGCAGCGGTTCGATGTAAGGATTGACCTCAAAGGAGCCCGTGAAGGCCACCGCTGTTTCGCCCGGCACATAGCCCGGCGTTTCCTCGATCCGTACAAGGATGCGCGTCATCAGGGACTGCGCGGCACGTTCCTGCAAATCCTTCTTGAAATAAAGCTGGTTGGCGGAAACAATCTGCGCCCAGGTCAGCAGGGCGAGTGCCGCCGGCAACAGAAAGCGCCTCAGGCCACGTGTCCCGCAAAGACTTCCGTCCGCAGTCCTCTCCGCGTCCGCCGCCACCGCTTCCGCATGCTGTGCGTCCCACAACGCAATCGCCAGCACATACACCAGCGCGAAGGCATAGATCATCAGCGTATGCTCCATCCCCTTGGACACAAAGCAGACAAGATTGATGCCGAAGGGAAAGAGGATCAGCAGCGCCGCCTGCAACAGCCGCTTCGGCGTGTCCGTTTGATTCTCACGATTCATGCGAAGCAGCCAAAGAAGCGTCAGCAGCAGCACCGCAAGATTGCAGAGCAAAAGCAGTACGCCCCACACCGCGCTGATGTCAAAGTCACGGAAGGTGGTGGTGACAAAGGTGGCCGGATTGAAAAAGTAATCCGCCACGTTCCGGTAGGTCAGCCCAAGCACCTCCAGCACCCCGGTTTCGGAATAATCCCCCATGCCGGACAGGCCGTTGTAGGTGTCCGCCGTCCAGATGCCAAGCGCGGACTGCATGATTTTCCAGGCGATGACATAGAGTACCGCTGCAGCGACCGCAAGGCCGAGGGTCAGCGCCGCTTCCTTCAAAATCTGCCGCAGATCTCCCTTCCCTGCCGCCGCCAGCAGCAGACGGATCATCACAAGCCCCGCCGCCACACAGACATAGGCCTGATAAATGGAGCAGGACAGCGCCAGGCACAGCACGCCGCCGACCGCGTACAGCCATCTCTTTTGGGATATGAACTCCGCAATCAGACAGACACTCGCGACGGACAAAAAGAGCGCCAGCGCGTAGCAGTCAAACTCATGCAGGAAGTTGGCACTTGTGACCGTCAGCGCGGGATTGCAGACCATGACCGCCGAAAGGCAGATCAGGGAAAGCCGCCCGCGTATCCGCAGATACGAAGGCACAAGGTACACGGCAGCCGCCGTCCAGAACAGCGCCAGTGCGGAAATCAGGAAGGGGCTGGTAAGACCGCCCCGGAGCATGACGATAAAGGGATGGGCGAAACGACCGAGCGCGATCTGCCAGGCCGCGTCATTCTGATACAGCATCAGCAGACCGTCCCCGGACAGCAGCGGCGACATAAAACGGTAGCCGTTCACCAGAATAAAAAACGCGAAGGACGCTGTGAATGCCGTAATGAGATTTTGTTTACGGAGCCGGTGATCGCTCACCGGCTCCGTGATCTGTGTCATCTGAACTTATTTCCTTCCGGTCGTCCGCTTCTTTGCAGCCGTCGTCTTCTTTGCGGCCGTAACCGTCTTCTTCGCCGCTCTTGTGCTGGTGGCCTTCTTCGCAAGCTTCCTTGCGCTCTTCACCTGCTTCGCGGCGGCCTTCCTTGCCACGCTCTTCTCCGCCTTCGTCACCTTCTTCGCGGCGGGCTTCTTTGCAACCGTCTTCTTCGCCGCGGCCTTCTTCTGCCCGGCGGCAACCTTCTTCACTTTGGTCTTCGCGGCCTTCGTCACCTTCGTCGCGACCTTCTTCGCGCGCTTGGCCTCAATGGCGGCCTGTGCCGCGGCAAGACGCGCGATCGGCACGCGGAAAGGCGAGCAGGACACATAGTCCAGGCCCGTGCGGTCACAGAACATGACACTCGACGGATCTCCGCCGTGCTCACCGCAGATGCCGAGGTGAATGTGCCTGTTCGCCGCGCGTCCCTTTTCGCAGGCCATGGCGACCAGCTGTCCCACGCCCGTCTGATCCAGATGCGCGAAGGGATCCTGCTCATAAATGCCGGTCTTGTAATAGCTGTCGAGGAACTTGCCGGCGTCGTCACGCGAGAAGCCGAAGGTCATCTGCGTGAGGTCGTTCGTGCCGAAGGAGAAGAAGTCCGCTTCTTTGCCGATGGCATCCGCCGTCAGCGCCGCACGCGGAATCTCGATCATCGTGCCGACAAGATATTTGATGTTGGAATTCTTTTCTTTCTTCACCTGCTCCGCCGTGCGCACGACGATTTCCTTCACAAAGCGGAACTCCTTGAGCTCACCGGTCAGCGGAATCATCATTTCCGGAACGATGTTGTAGCCCTTGCGCTTCTTGACATCGATGGCCGCTTCCATGATGGCGCGGGTCTGCATTTCCGCGATTTCCGGATAGGTGACGGCCAGACGGCAGCCGCGGTGACCCATCATCGGGTTGAACTCATGCAGCGCGTCGCAGGCTTCCTGCACCTTGCGCACGGAAATCTTCATCAGCTTCGCGAGCTCCTGAATATCTTCTTTTTCCGTCGGGACAAACTCATGCAGCGGCGGATCCAGGAAACGGATCGTGACCGGTCTCGCGCCCATCGCCTCGTAAATACCGACGAAATCCTGTCTCTGGTAAGGAATAAGTTCTTCGAGTGCGGCCTTGCGCTGCTCGTACGTCTTGGAAAGAATCATCTTGCGGATCTTCGGGATGCGCTCCGGCTCAAAGAACATGTGCTCCGTGCGGCAGAGGCCGATGCCTTCCGCACCGAAGGCCACCGCCTGCTGCGCGTCCTTGGGCGTGTCCGCGTTCGTGCGCACCTTCATGCGTCTGCGGTCGTCCGCCCACTTCATGATGCGGCCGAAGTCCTTGTTGATCTGCGCGTCCACGGTCTTCACATCGCCCTTGTAAATCTTGCCGGTGGAGCCGTCGAGCGAAATGTAATCGCCTTCCTTGATGGTCTCACCGCCGAGGGTGAAGGTCTTCGCGGCATAGTTGAACACGATCTCGCCGCAGCCGGAGACACAGCAGGTGCCCATGCCTCTCGCGACAACAGCCGCGTGGCTGGTCATGCCGCCCCGCGCGGTAAGGATGCCCTGTGACACATGCATGCCTTCGATATCCTCCGGGGAAGTTTCCTGACGCACCAGAATGACGCGTTCGCCCTTCTTGTAATGCTCCACCGCGTCGTCCGCCGTGTAGTACACACGACCCGCGGCCCCACCGGGCGAGGCCGGCAGGGCGCTGCCGATTTCCTTTGCTTCCTTCAGCGCCTTCGCCTCGAAGACCGGATGCAGCAGCTGGTCCAGAGACTTCGGCTCAATGCGCATGACCGCTTCTTCTGCCGTGATCATCTTTTCGTCCACGAGGTCGCAGGCGATCTTTATTGCAGCGTGGGCGGTGCGCTTGCCGTTACGCGTCTGCAGGAAATAGAGCTTGCCTTCCTGAATCGTGAATTCCATATCCTGCATGTCTTTGTAATGCTTTTCCAGTTTGTTCGCCAGCGCCATGAACTCCTCATAGCACTTCGGCAGGTCTTTCTTTAACTGCGCGATGGGCGCGGGGGTGCGGATACCGGCCACGACATCCTCTCCCTGCGCGTTGATCAGGTATTCGCCGAAGATGCCCTTCTTGCCCGTCGCCGGGTCACGCGTGAAGGCGACGCCCGTGCCGCTCGTCATGCCCATGTTGCCGAAGACCATGGTCTGCACGTTGACGGCGGTGCCCCAGTCGGAAGGGATGTCGTTCATGCGGCGGTAGTAAATGGCGCGGTCGTTGTTCCAGGAGCGGAACACGGCCTTGACGGATTCCATGAGCTGTTCGATGGGATCCTGCGGGAAATCGACGCCCATCTCTTTTTTGTAAATGCGTTTGTAACGGCGGATGACCTCCGCCATGTCAGCGGCGTCCAGATCCAGATCATACTTGACGCCCTTCTTTTTCTTGATGTCGTCAAGCACCTTTTCGAACTTTGCCTTGTCGATTTCCATGACGACATCCGAGAACATCTGGATGAAACGGCGATAGGAGTCTCTCGCAAAGCGCGGATTCTGCGTCTTCTTCGCGAAGCCCTCACAGGTTTTGTCGTTCATGCCAAGGTTCAGGATCGTGTCCATCATGCCGGGCATGGACGCTCTCGCACCGCTTCGGACCGAAACCAGCAGCGGATTGGAAGGATCCCCGAAGGTTCTGCCGTTGACCTTTTCCAGCCACTTGACCGCTTCCAGTATCTGCTTTTGCGTATCCCTGTTGATGGTCTCACCCTGGTTGTAGTAATCCGTGCAGGCTTCCGTCGTGACCGTGAACCCTTGCGGGATGGGCATTCCAAGACCCGTCATCTCCGCAAGATTCGCGCCCTTGCCGCCGAGCAGCGCACGCATTTCCGCGTTTCCTTCGTGGAACTTGTAAACTCTTTTCGCCATTTGATATCAACCTCCGTATGAAATTGTAATAAGGTAGATTTGTAGAAGCCTTTCCATTTTATGACAAATCACGCCGCTTGACAAGTGCGGCGGCCCGAAGCGAAAAAAAAACCGCGGCCCCCGAAAAGAGAACCGCGGTTTGTATCACTTGTTCGTCAGTGCCTTGTTCCAGATGTACGCGAATCCGGTCTCGCTGTCCGGCCAGGCAATGACCGCCCAGTCACTGTCCTTTTCATACAGTCCCACCTTGTATAAGGTTTCGCCTTTCTCGTATTCCCGATACGCTTTCTTGTTCTTCGGGTCTTTGCGGATCTGCTTCTGGTGCTTTTTATCCAGACCCTTCAGGTTTTGCGAAACACTCACACGCGTCACGCTGACCGTATGGTGCTTCATGACCCAGCCGGACACGCCGCCGTATTCGACAAACAGCATGGGGCCGTCCGCTCCGTTCTTTTCATCCAGCACGGTCAGAACGCTTCCGTCCGGCACCTTCTTTGCCAAGATTCTGCTGGAGGCCGTACAGCTTTGATAAATATGCGTATAGTTGGTGTTCCCGTAAGGGTCCTTCACTGCAACAAAGGTGGAGCCGGAACCCGCTTTGGGCGTATACTGCGCATACAGGGTCATGCTCTCCGTGATTTTTGTCCCTTTCGTGATTTGCTCCCCGCCGGTTGACTTCGTGAACCAGCCGACAAAGTCATATCCCGGACGTTCGGCCTTCGGAAGTTCATTGAGCCATTTGCCTTTGGTCACGTTCCGTGACGACTCATGACAACTGCCCTGCAGGGCATCAAATCGAATCACACAGAGTACGGCATCAAAAGAACCGTAATTCCCCGGGCGATACCATGCGAATCCGTTTTTGAATTCCTGACTTACGTTATTCTCCGGTCTGAACCCTGCCGGATCAAAGACGACCGGACGCAGCTCCACGCTCCCTACCGACAGCGACCGGCCGACAATATATTTCTGGCCTGTTTCAGGCTGTTCGTCATCAGCGTTCGGACGTATTCTGAGCCTTCCGCCATCGCGGGTGACCGAGTAATCAAAACAGATATTGTTCTCGTGGATCCAGCCGGTGCTTCCGTCCGGAAGGATGCACTGATAAACGGTATAGTCTCCCTGGTTGCGGGGGTAGTGAAATTCATCGATGGCTGTCAACTCCAGGCCCGGGGTGATGGGCCGGACGCCTCCGCCATACAAAGAATCAGAGACCGAAACCGAGAGCTTATTATAATCCGGCTCGTTGGTGCGTCTTGCGTTGTAATTGCTCAGATCCGGTGTGGTCACGCCGCGCTTTTTCGAAAAGCTGCCCTGCTTCCACTTCGCCTTCAGCGTAACGTCCCCGCTGATTTCCTGACCGGGCGCAGCGACACGGCCGTCCGCGTAAAGCCATCCCATGAAGGTATAGCCGTCCTTCTTCACGGCAGGCAGCTCACCGAGTGTTCCGTCCTTCGTTCTCACAAGCTTCACGTCACACCAGCCGCCGTCCGCATCAAAACGAACGACAACGTCTTTGCTCCAGGTTCCGCCCGCGCCGTTCAGCGCCTTCTCCAACACATAGCATTCCCGGTTCAGACGATAAGAATATATCCGGCAAAATGTGACGCCGTTTTCCTTCACTGTTTCGTACAGGCGGATGAGGTCTCCTGCCTGCAGGGTGCCGATCCGGTTGGTCTTCGCCGTATCCGGCTTGTCGTAAATGACATCGTACGGGCTTCGCGGCACTGTCGTAATCTGAAAATCCTGTTCGTCGGGCCTTTGCAGCTTAAGCCTCAGGTAGCCGTTTTGTGCCATATCCCGCGTGATCACCGTATTTCTTGTCACAACGGTCTTGCCGTGTTCCCCGGTTTCCCCGTAGAGCACCCAATATGCGCCAATATCTTCCGCATATTGAAACATCTCCTTACCACCGAACATTTTGATGCCCTGACAGGTATCACCGATGCGGACGGGCACACCGATTTCATTCTTACCTGTATCCCGGTTCATGGCATTCATGGATACCCCGTCCAGCCCGGCATGCGTTACCAGCACGTATTCATGTTTCAGTTTCCAGTGCGCAACCAGTACCGTGCCGGGATCCATGACATCTTTCCAGTCAACCGGATTGCCGTCCTTTGTAATGCTCGTATACCAGTATCCGTACTTGGTGCACTTTTCCAGTGCGTATGCGATCTGTTCATCGCTCAGCCTGCCGTCCGGATCAACCTTCAATTCAATCACGCGTCCGTCCATCAGATCCAGCGTTACCGTGTAGTCCCTCTCCAAAAACCGGTAAGCGAAACTCCGGTCCACGAAGCCGATCGTACCATGATAATCAATCTCACAATAGGTTCCGTCCTCGCCGGACACGGTCCCCCAGCAGCGCACACAATCCCCCGCCTTCAGACCGCCGATCCTCTGATAGGATTTGCCCGGGCCTTCATATACGCTGACCGGCGCAACCGCCTTGATGTACGACGGCATCATAAATGTATCCCGCTGCGAAATGACCTCTGCCGAGTTTTGCAGAATCTCATTCTGGTCCGCGGCATATACCTTGATGTCCATTTGGGTGCCGTACGGAAACCAGTCTTCCCCTGTCATTTCCTCTGCCAGATCAATCCGGTTGCCGGTGGTTGTGCCGGAAAGCACGATCACCGGGGCTTCCGCTTCCTCATCTCCGAATACGGGATAATATGCCGTCAGCGTGTAATGGAAGACCGGGTGGAATTCCGTATGGGGATAGTTCCAGGATGCCCTGCCGTAGACAAAGGTAAGGTCTTCGGGTTCGGGCATTTGGGTCGCCGGAAGTTCAAAGGAAAACGCGGTCTTGTTGGAAACGGGATCCTTGTTTTCGTTCAGGGCCTGAATCGTGCCGGCCATTTCCTTCCAGCCGGAAAACTCCTCCGGAACAATGCAGTAGTTATAATTGCCTTCCACTTGAAAAGTGCCTGTGCTTTCGCCCTGTACCATTTCGATCTCATAGAACGCGGCATTCTCAAAGTACTTCCACCTGAGCCAGAGTTGATCCGCATCGTATGAAATGTTTTCAATATCGCCAAGCCCAAGATCGATGCCCAGATCGTAGGTGACGGTGGTCCAGCCGGAAAGTCCTCCGAGCCTCAGCATCTTCTTAATGTCAAATTCCTCATGATATCCGCACTTGCTGCAGGTATGGGATTCGTTGCCCAGCAGGCAGCCCTCCGTCACCTCCGCAAGCCTTTGCTGTTTGGTTTCGGAAAGAGCGATCATCATCTCTTCCTCATTCCGGAGATAGCGCACACCGGTGACGACGGCGGCATTCTTATGCGAGCCGTCACCGTTTGATGTGCACTGCTCCGCCAACTGCAGCACCATCTGAAGACCGGATGCATAGTTCACCTCTTTGGCTTCCACCTGAAGCGGCGCATAGGACGCCACATAACGTTCGGTCAACAGCTGAAGGGTGTCCGGATACACCGCGCCGGTCTCCGGCAGATTGCTGGCTCTTTCATAGCTGCGGATCGCGTCCGCCAAGTCTTCCCGCATCACACCGTCCGTTTCGCCCGCGTATTCGCCGCCCAGTGTCAGCAGCTCCTGTACGGCCAGGACGACAAGACCCTGCGAGCCGGTCTGTGCCAGGGGCTTCTCCCCGTCCACGGGACGGGTCTCTTTTTCATTACAGACGGAGCAGCTGCGTTCCTCTTCTCCCTGCTGTCCGTGTCCGGCCTGCTTTGTCGGGATCCATTCGCTCCAGTCATGGTCCGTGGCGGGAAGCGTTCTGCTTTCCTCCTGCTTGCAGGTTTCACAGCTGCGTTTTTCCTCGCCGGCTTCCTTGCAGCCGGCAGGCTTGGTCACCTTCCATTCGCTCCACGCGTGTTCCGTGGCGGGAATTTCTCTTTTCTCCTCTTCCTTGCAGGCACTGCAGCTGTGGGTCTCTTCGCCGGCTTCCGTACAGCTGGCGGGCTTTGTCACCTGCCATTCGCCAAAGCTGTGAGCGCCCTTGGCGGGGATGGCTTCTTTTTCCGTGGTACGGCATTCCTCACAGGTATGCTGCCGTTCCCCGTCTTCCAGACAGGCCGCTTCCTTTGTGACCTTCCACTCCCCGAAACGGTGTCCGGGTGCTTTTTCGGTGATCGTGGTTTCCTGTGCGCCGCAGTTCCGGCACTCGATGGTATAGGAACCGTCCGTGGTACAGGTGGTTTTGCTGACAGACTTCTGATACCAGTCATGATCCGGACCCGGGCCGCAATAATAATACCAGTCACCGCAATCCTTACAGCGTGCCCAGGTTTCGATCTCTCCCTCTTCGTTGCTCACTCTGCGATAATCAAATTCTGTCGGCGTGCCGCGGTGTTCGCAATCACTGATCGCATCCGCCTGCAGCGGCACGGCCAGAAACATCACAAGCGCCAGCACTACCGCGAGCATTCGTTTCATTTGAAATCCCGTTCTGTTCATGATCTCCCTCCTCCTCTTATTTCAGCTCCAGGGCGGCAAGCCATCCCATTGCGATGTTCATCACGTTGTCGCAGGCTTCTTCCTTGTTTTCGCCAATCCCGTCCGCTTCCGCCAAA
This sequence comes from Lachnospiraceae bacterium, assembly GCA_017551665.1. GTDB lineage: Bacteria > Bacillota > Clostridia > Lachnospirales > Lachnospiraceae > Butyrivibrio. The sequence continues at coordinate 7,354 of JAFZLB010000050.1, read as the reverse complement.
AAGTACAGGGGCTGTCCCTCCGCTTCCGTCTTCGCAAGCAGACGACGGCTTCCGTCTTCTTCCACCGTAACGCTCACGGTCCAGTCCAGATTTTTTGCCTTCTGTGTTTCGCCCTGCAGGTTCTCCGTATCCGCAAGCTCCTCTTCCGTCAGCGCGTTTTTGCTTTTCAGCGAGGCATACACAAAGGACTCCCTGCCTTCCGTCCCGACGATGCCTTCATAAGAGACGTCCAGGAAGGACTCCCCACAGGAAGCGGAAAGCTCCGCACCGGAAGCGCGCAGATAATCCGTGCCGGGGGCGAAAAGCGTTTTTCCCGCAAAGGAGAGTTTCAGGTAATCATTGTATCCGGTGAAATCACCCTCCGCGCTGCCAAACGCAAGACTCTTCATCCATCCGGTGAGATCCTGCCGCACCTGTTCCAGTTCCTGTGTTGCGTCCTTCGTGCCGCGCACCACCGCGTCGGCATTCAGATAAAGCAGAACACCTTCCGCCTCCGCGCTTGCGCAGAAGTTCAGCACCGAAACGCCGCTCCCGCTTTCCGTCGCCTTGGCCGCGCCGTAGCGCCATGTAAGGTTCCCCGTGTTTTCCGTCTGAAGGGAAGCGCCCGCTTCGGTTCCGGAAATCAGTGCTTCCATCATCTCTTCCAGAAGCGCAGCGCCTTCTTCCGCCGTAAGGCTGATGCGCTCCGGCATCGCGGCTTCTTCTTCCGTGTCCTCTTCCGTGTCCTGCGGTTCCTCCGTGACGCCTTCCACGGGTTCCGCAGTATTTTCTTCCGCGTTCGTTTCTGTCCCCTCGTCATCGAATGCTTCCACATCCTCATCTTCCGTGTACGGGATGTCAAAGAGATAAGACGCGTCCGGCACCATCTTGAGACTGCCGCTCACGTTCAGACTGCCATCTTCTCCCGGCGTCTTTTCAAGCGAGAAACCCAAAGACACGACGCTTGCCGCATCTTCCGCATCATCCGTGCGCATGATCTGTAACGCGTCGTACTCTCCCCTAAGAAACAGATCCATAGAGCCGGTCACGGTCTTTCCGTTCCCCGAAAGCATGACCCGCGGTCCCGCTTCTTTATCCGTCGTTACCGCTGCCTGCCACTCCGCACCGACACCGGTGACGTACACAACCGCTTCCTCACGTCCTCCTCCGCAGGCCGCAAGCAGCACCGGCATCATCAATGCTGCCATCCCCTGTGCCACAAGTCTTTTCATCTTCCCGAACATACAGACTCCTTTCCTGCCGGATTGCGTTCAACACAGCCCTTCCGACACCTAACCTCTTATGCTAAAGTCTAACACAGCCGCATGCCGCTTCCTACCCCCCAAATGAGGGGTTTTTTGTCCGCCGCGCGTCCTCCGATGGCGGTGGCGGTGGCGGGGGGAGTGTGGTAAAATACAGCGTATGGCAGCGATCATCATCAGCACCGTGTTTGGCGCAATCTTTCTCTTATACCTTTTTCTGATTATGCCGCGCATGCTGCGCAGGCCCTCATACCGTGCGCTCTATGAGGTGCCCGCCACGAAGCGCATTTACGGTGACAGGGAAATCAACGCACCGCCGCTCTACGCCCACAGGGGGCTGCACGACAACGCGACCGAGGCGCCGGAGAACAGCATGGCCGCCTTCCGCAAGGCGGTGGAAGCGGGCTTCGGCATCGAGTTGGATGTGCAGATCACGAAGGACGGGCGGCTCGTGGTGTTCCATGATGACACGCTGGAGCGGATGTGCCGTGCACGCGTTGAACCGCCTGCCTCGGCGAACGATGACAGTGTTTCTTACGGGCGGGATGCGAGACATATCCCTTCTCGCTCCATGAGTTGCCGTGAGGAACCGGCAACAAATCGCTTGGCGGGAAATGTCGTCGCATCCCGCCCTGTCATTCACACAGAGTCCCGCGTGCGGGATTATACCCTCGAAGAGTTGCAGAATGACTTCCGGCTGCTGGATACACAGGAGCGTATCCCGTCGTTTGAGGAGGTGCTTGCCGTCGTGGACGGGAAGGTGCCACTGATCGTGGAGATTAAGGAAGAGTCGCATGATATGAGCGTCTGTCCGCTGGTGGACGCGCAGTTGCAGAAGTATCAAGGTGTGTACTGCATTGAGTCCTTCAATCCCTTGGTGGTGCAGTGGTACAGGAAGAACCGCCCGGAGATTATCCGCGGACAGCTTTCCGACGCGTTTCATAAAGAAAAACCGGAGAAGTATAAAGGATTGTTATACTTCGCGCTGGAGCATTTGCTCTTGAATGTCCTCGGCAGACCGGATTTTATCGCTTATCATCACCGCTACGCGCATCATCTGTCCTTAAGTTTCTGTCGCGGGCTGTTTCACGCGCTCACCGTCGCATGGACCATCCAGTCCAAAGAGGAACTCAATAAAAACCGCCTGCACTTCCAGATCTTCATTTTCGATTCCTTCCTGCCGGAGGCTTGAAAAGCATCAGGGGCTGCCGTGGCAGCCCCTGTTTGGTATGCTATAACGTCTTAGCACTTCAGTGTCCTGTTGCTTTCTGCGTCATCCTCTCCGGCAGCGTGCGTCATCCTCTCCGCTCACCGTCAGCTTAATAATACCCGAACTGGTTCAGGATATCCTGGCGTTGTTTCACCGTGCCGGTCTGGTACATCTTGATATACGCTTCCTGCACCCCCGGGGGCAGCTGTTTCAGCTTGGGCAGATCCTTCGGCAGTTCCGCGGGCTGGTTTGCCGCCATTGCCGTGTAGACGTTGTTCAGGAGCGCCTGATAGCCGTCCTTGCCAAGTCGCGCCTCTAAGACCGGCTTTATATGGCCGGCTTCCAGATTGTTCATGTTGTTGACGATGAACTCCTGATCGGAAATGTTGTAATTCTGCAGCAGATTCGCCGGCATCTTACTGTTTTCCAGCGAATTGTTCACCTGTGCCTGCCGCACCTGATTCACCAGCTGATCTGCCTTCTGCTTGCCCAACATCTTCTCAAGGTATGCCCTGTGCTCTGCAGAATTCAGCGTGCCTGCCTGAATCCAGGCAATCAAGCTTACATGGTTTTCCAGCGGAATATCTTTCAGCAGATCAGAGGGCATATTGATCTTTGCCAGCAGCTCCTGTGAATTCTGCTGCAGTTTCCGCTGCCGCTCCTCTTCCGCCTTGCGCTTTTCCTCTTCCTCCTGACGCTTCGCCTCTTCCGCCCTGCGCTTGTCCTCTTCGATCTGTTTCTGCTTGTTGTACACCTCCAGCCAGGTCTTGCGCTGTTCCGCCGTGGAGTTCCTGATCCGGTTCAATTCCTCCTTCAGTTGGGCATATGACAGGGTGGCAAACTGATCTGTATTGAGCATTTCAACAGGCAGATCCAGACTCGTCATCGTCCGCTGAATCTGGTCACGCAGCTTCTGCTCTTCCTGCTGCCACCGCTGCATCAGTTCCTGCGCGGCATCTGCGCCCATCACCTGTGTCAGCTTCTGCTGCATGTCCGCCGCACCCAATATACCGTTTTCCAGTCCCTGCAGTACCTGATCGCGGTAGTCCAGCGGCACGCCGTCCAACAGATCCTTCGGCAGCTTATCTTGATGCAGACGGACTCTGTATCTCCAATCTTTATTAAATGTTCCATCCACGAACAGATGCGGATTATTGAAATAATTATTCAAGTCGAGCCCAATCTGCTCGCAGTACACTTCAAACTCGGTCTTGGTGCTTATCGTAAATTCACCGCCCCCATCCTCAACATAAACCTCGATTTCTTGTTCAAATTTCTTTCTAACCTCATCGTTCTCGAAAATGATGGTAATCTCTAAGTCCCCTTTTTCTACGTTATAATCCAGAATATAAAAATCCTCGGTCGTGCCCTGGATGATTTTTTGGATTTTCTCCAGCCGCTCTTCTTCTGTCAGTTCTTGAAATGTCCGCTCGTGATAAATGACCGTCTCTCCCGAATCTTCCGGCTCCCCGGCAGGCAGAAAATGGGTCAGCAGCCCGCGGAGGGCGGAGAGGCTTGTGGTGACGCGCACGCCGTCTGCGGTGATAAAGGTCAGGCTTTCATCTTTCCCTTCCGCAGCCGTCAGCAGAGCGTTTGCCATGGCAAGCTGCACATCGGGACGTTCCGCAAGCTCCTGAAGGACATCTTCCTTTGTCCGTCCCTCCGGAATCCCTTCGATGCGGATGCCGCCCTTCTTGCCGTTTCTTTGCGCATCCAGGGCCACGAGTTCCGCAAAGCCCGGCGCCTTGCCGTCATAAAAGCTGTTGAAGGTGCCCCACTTCTGCTCTCTGTCTGCGGCCGCTCCCGCATCCGTTCCTTCCTCCGTCAGAACGATGATACCGCCTTCGTTCATCGCAAAGCCGTCCGGTCCCACAGGCATCCCCGGGGCGGAAATCTTATACTTTCCGCCGCCTAAGGGTTCCAGGACAACCTCCACGCCGTTGACCAGGCAGACCACCTTCGTGATGACCTGCCCCTCCGGCGGAAGGATGGTGACGACGCCCTCCGTGCCGGCTTCCAAAAAGAAGCGCAGCTTCCCGTCCGCGTCCTTTTCCATGCGGAAGCCTTCCCCGTAGGAAATGCTGTAATCACCGGGAGACATGGCGGTATTCATGTTCCAGAAGTGATGCTCCACCGTTCCGGTGTTGTAGGCAATGGTGCCGAAGTTTTCCTTAATGTTGCCGCTGTTGTTTTCGATGGCGCCGCGGTTTTGCTCCATTTCGCCGTCACTTTCCCGCTTCGGCTTGACAATATCCGGATCCGGCGGCGGGGACGGGGGTGTATAGGCCGGTTCACTGCTTGTCACAGGGGCAGGCGATGGCGCAGGCGTACTCTGCTCCCCCGGAGGAATGTCCGAGTAGTTCGCCGGTTTGTCGCCCTTATCGTCACCCGCGTAAACGTGCATCGGCGCAGACGCAAACAAAAACGCCGCAAGCACCAATGTCAGGACGGATACCGCCTTTCGCGTCAACCTTCCGCATCCTCTTTTCGTTCTCATGCCTGGCCCTCGCTTTCTGAATGATGTCCGTCGAATACAAAAAAACAGTTCCATATTCGGACACTTGTGGAATACGTAATAAAGTTATCGTCGGAAACAGGATGAAACTTAACGAACAAATTGTTCGTTTTTCACACCTCCGTCAGACGTTTAAAAAACGCGCACTGCTCATCGTTGCACTTCCCTGCAACAGGCAGTTTGATGTTGATGTGAAACACGTGGGCGGGCTCCTTTTCGCTATCGCCGTAGCAGCGGTACTCCGAAGGCACCCCAAGGGATTGCAGTTTGTCGTAAAAAGGCTTTGCCTGGGGGGCAAGGAAATCCTCCGTTGCCGTCATGACAAAGCTGGGCGGGAAGGCCGCGGACACATGGCGGAGAATGCTGATGTCCCTGAATTCTCCCTCCGTTCCGCCCTCCGGCAGATAGGCCGAAGCCAGGTCATCAATCAGCAGCTCCTCGCCGCGCACCAGATTGTAAAGACCGCAGTTTAAGCCCAGTCCCTTCGGCAAAAAGCCCTCCGGCGTCCGGACGGGATACTCCAGCACTTCGGGATTGGCGGAACCGTTGCAGATGCAGCAGTACAGCCCCAGCATGGTCGCGCCGATGCTGTCGCCCACGGCAAACACATTGGCGGTATCAAAGCCGTATTCCGCCCCGTGATCCAGCACCCAGGAAAAGACGCTGTTCACATCCTCCAGCATGGCGGGATGCCGGTGTTCCGGCGCCAGCCGGTAGCTGAAGTTGACCACCGCAAAACCGTGTTCCGCAAGGCTCATGCAGTAAAACTGCATGATTTCCTTGTTGCCGTACACCCAGCCGCCGCCGTGGATGCTGACGATGACCGGCAGTGATCCCTCCGTATTTTCCGGCCGGTACACATCCAGCAGCTGCCGTTCGTGCGCGCCGTAAGCGATGTTGTCAAAGCGCCGGATGCCTTCGGGCGTGACCAGCCCCTCGTTTCGTTTGTCGTCGTCCACCTTGTTGCTTTCACAAAAGGTCTTTAAATCCGTGATATAAAACATAAGCCGGCTTCCTCCTTAAAAAGTTCTGAAGCGGTAGACGGTTTTCTGGCGGTAGATTTCGCCGGGACGCAGCACACAGTCCGGAAAGTGCGGGTGGTTCACGGAGTCCGGATAGTGCTGGGCTTCCATGCAGAATCCGCCGTTCTTCGGATAGCGGACACCGCCCTTTCCCCTTTGCACCGGGTCACAGTGAATGAAGTTTCCGCTGTAAAACTGGAAGGCGGGTTCGGTGGTAAAGGCCTCCAGACGGATCCCCGTCACGTCGCTTTCCGCGGTACCGATGGGCTTGTATGCACCCGGTTCTCCGTCCAGCACCATGTTGTGGTCATAGCCCGTGCACACCCGGAAGGGAGGATAGTCATCCGCAAAGCGTTCGCCGATGGTATGCGCCTTGCGGAAATCCAGGGGCGTGTTCTCCACGGAGATGATGTTTCCCGTCTGGGCGAAGTGTTCGTCGTATTCCGTGTAATGGCTGCTGTTTAACCACACCCGGTGGTTTAACACCGTGGATGCGTCCGGGCCGTTCAGGTTAAAGTAACAGTGATTGGAAAGATTGATGACCGTGGGGGCGTCCGTGGCGGCGGTGTATTCGATTTCCAGGGCGTTGTCTCCGGTAATCTGAAAGCCGACTGTCAGCTCCAGGTTTCCGGGATAGCCTTCCTCCATATCGGGACTGAAATATTTCAAAAGCAGCCTGCCGTCTTTTTCAAAAGCCTCAAAGATCCGCTTTGTGAATACGCCGTGGATGTGGTTGCGGTTTTCTTCGCTGTTTTTTTCCAGAAGATATTCCCTGCCGTCCAGAACAAAACGTCCGCCGCCGATGCGGTTGGCAAAGCGGCCGATGGTGGCGCCGTAGCAGCAGGAACCGGCTTCATACGAGGACAGATCATCATAGCCCAGGGCAACGTCAAGGGGGGTGCCCCGACGGTCAGGCACAATGACGCTTTGGATGGTGGCGCCGTAGTTTAACACCGTCACGGCCATGCCGCCCTCACCGCTGAGCGTAAAGGCGGTGACGCTGTTTCCTTCTTTCGTTTTCCCGAATGTGTCCGAACGGATTGCAGCCATATCAGTATCTGAGATTTGTCAGGTTTTCCCAGTCAATTTTGTCATCGCGGCTGTAGTAAACATTATCGTATTCGCCGATTTCCCTGACCACGTTACAGGGATCTCCCACCGCCAGCACGCTGTCGGGGATATCCCGGGTTACCACGCTGCCCGCGCCGATGACGCTGTTTTTCCCGATGTGCACGCCCAGCAGGATCAGGGCGCCGGCACCGATCCACACGTTTTCACCGATATAAACATCCCGGTTGTACTGCATTTCCCCCCTGCGCAACTCCGCGTTCAGGGGATGGTTTGCCGTTGCCACCACCACGTTGGG
>JAFZLB010000049.1 GCA_017551665.1 Lachnospiraceae bacterium | reverse complement strand
TGCTGCTGTTGTGTCTGTGTCTGCTGCTGCGTCTGCGACGGCTGTTGCTTCTGTTGTTCCGTCTGCTGCTGCGTCTGTGTGGCTCCGGTCTCCGGCGCGGTCTGTTCCTGACTGTCATCTGTCAGTGCCGCGACATACTGTAGCGTCTCCCGCCGTTTTCCGAGCACCTCTCCCGTAATCGCGTTGACCGTATAATCATATTCAGCGTATTGTTCCTCACCCTCACTGCAGTAAAACCCGATCTCAAAAACCGGCATTCCGTTTTCCGAATCCCGTTCCTGCTTCGTAACGGTAACGGCCGCCGCGGCAAGTCCCGCGTCGGCCAGCACCTTTTCCAATGCCTGCTGCTCACTGATCTTCGCCCTGTCAAAGGGATCCTCCGTACTTCCGCTGATCGCCTCCGCACGGTATCCCTGCACGGCTTCCGCTTCGCTCTTTAATACGGTGCCGTCCGCGGCGCGGATGGTGTAGTCATAAAACATCCCATCCGCGACAAACTCAATCTCGTAGACAAACATCCCGTCCTCAAAGTCAAACTTGTTCTTTGTCACCGCCGCGTCCTGCGGTTTCACACACGCGTCCGCGAAGGCAAAGTTCTCTGCCGCTTCCGCGCTGATCGAGTTGTTGCGTGCCACGCGTTCAACCGCATATACACCGCCCATGCCAACCAGGATCGCGCAGACAAGCGCCGCGATGATGATGTTGATGGTCTTCTTTGTGAAACGTGCGGGTTTCATGTGTGTGTCTCCTTTTCTTTTCCTTTCTTTTCTCTACTCTTTGGATATCCGGATTGCTCCGTGCTTCGCACTCCCGCAATCCTTCCCCCCATTCGGAATCCGCTTCAATGCTTGCGCATTTCGCTACTTCCTCATGTGGGTGGGTGTCATAAAGTCATTCGGCGTTTCCTGCAAGCAGGAACGCCCTCATGACTTTCGACACCTTAATATCCGAACTCTTGCGCGCAGTACCATTTTCCGTTCACGTAGGCCAGATCGATGCCGCAGGTCGTGTATTCCGGATTCATCATGTTGTAACGGTGCGAGCGGGATGCCATCCACGCGTTGACGATCTCCGCCGCCGAGTTGTATCCGTTTGCCAGGTTCTCTCCGTACACGTAAGTCGGATCCACCGTCCACCAGTCACTGCCGTCCGGCCTGCTGTGGGAAAAGTATCTTGCCGCTTCTTCCACGCGGATGTCCGCCGCCGTCTGCAATTCCACCGTCACCGTCAGCGGCTTCAGGCCGGCCTGTACACGGTATGTGTTCTGTAATTCCAAAATCAGTTCCTGCTGGGACTTTCTTCCTTCTCCGTTGGCGCCGGCCTGCAGGGAGGTGCCGATCACCGGTACAAATAACACGACTGCCAGAATGACTGCTGCGATTGCACAAAAACGTTTCATGGTATACCTCCTTGTTGCCCCTGAGAGCATCTGTTGGATGATACCCGTCTGCTCCCCATTCATCCGGGATCGTTGCCTGTTCTGAAATACATCTTACAGGAGGTAAATTAGAAAAACCTTAGAGCCAAAAAAAAATTTCAAAATTTTGATTGACTCCGAATCCGCCGGCACGCGCAGCCCGCGCCGGTCCTTACTCCGCGCGCATCAGATACCCCGTGCCGCGGACGGTGTGAATAAGGCGGTCTTCCCCCGGTGCCTCGAGTTTTTTGCGCAGATAACTGATATACACATCGACGACATTCGTGCCGCCCTCATAATCAAAGTTCCAGATATGATCCTCGATTTTTTCCCTCGACAGCACGGTGCCGGCGTTCAGCATCAGATACTCTAACAGCGCGTATTCCTTGGCAGAAAGATCAATGGAACGTTCTCCCCTTGTCACCGTATGCGCGGCGATATCCATCGTCAGGTCTCCCACCGTCAGCGTGTTTCCCGTTTCCCCGAAGGCGCTGCGTGTCATGGCACGGATCCTGGCCTTCAATTCGTCAAAGGCAAAGGGCTTGACCAGATAATCGTTGGCACCGAGATCCAGTCCCTTCACGCGGTCACTCACCGCGTCCCGCGCGGTCAGAAACAGCACCGGCGTCTTTTTGCCCGCGTCCCGCAGATGCTTCAGGACCGTATAGCCGTCCGCCTTGGGCATCATAATGTCCAGGATGCAGGCATCGTATTCCGCCACGTCCAGACAGTCGATGGCTTCCTGGCCGTCAAAACAGCTGTCCACGCTGTACCCTTCCTCCGTGAGTCTGGCGGTCACGATTTTGTTGAGGTCGGCTTCGTCTTCTGCGAATAGGATTCTCATGTGTGTTTTCTCCTTGTTTCCCCTCTACTCTGCTCTGTCTGAAACAGTTTCTCCCGGGCTCCGAAGTTGCTGCGCAACCAATCGCCCGGTAGAAAGCTGTTGTCGGACATCGCAGTCTCATGCTTGACGCTGTGTTCCTTCTCCACTGACATATATTGGGAAGGTTACGGTAAACACCGTTCCTTCGTTTATCGTGCTCTTCACTATAATCTCCGCCCCGTGTAGTTCCACGATACGCTTTACCATGGATAAGCCGAGGCCGGTTCCTTTCTGGGTGCGGGAGGAGTCTGCGCGGTAGAAACGGTCAAAGAGCTTCGGCAGGTGTTCCTCCGCGATGCCGATCCCGTTGTCTTCCACCTCCAGCACGGCCCTTCCTTCCGGCGAGCGGGACAGACGCACCTCCGTCGAACCGCCTTCCTTTCCGTAGCGGTAGGCGTTGGAGATCAGGTTCTGCAACAGCCTTGTCAGCAGAATCCTGCTGCCGTTCACCGTGATGCCGTCCGGCACCCTGGCATACAGTGTGATGTCGTTCGTATGCAGCATCGCCATATCGGCGCAGATTTCTCTTGTCAGCACCGACAGATCCGTCGGTGTCAGCGGATAGCGTTCCGCCTTCTGCTCCATCCGTGTGTAGTCCAGCATATCGTTGATAAGGCCGTTCATGCGCGCCCCCTGCCTGCGGATGGTGCGCAGCGCGTCCGTATACTCCGCCGGACTTCTGTCATCCTTGGACAGCGTGTATTCGCATTGTGCGAGGATGACGGACATCGGCGTCCTCAGCTCATGCGAGGCGTCCGCCGTAAAGCGTCTCTCGGCCTCAAAGGTGTTTTCCAGCCGCTCCATCATCTCGTCAAAGGTATCCGCCAGCCGGTGCAGCTCATCGTCGGGACCCTCCATCCGGATCCTTCTGCCGAGATCGTCGCCCTCGCTGATCTCCGCGGCCGTCCGCTCGATTTCGCGCATGGGCTTCAGCAGCTTTGCAGCGATCAGATAGGCGCCCAGAAGCGAAAGCACAATCAGCGCCGGCAGCAGCACCAGGAGAATCACGGTGATGTCCCGCAGCTGCTGCTCCTCTCCCGTCGTCGGCATGACGCCGCGGATCCACAGTCCCGTCGTGCCCTCCACCGGCAGCGTCCGCTCGTACACCTCATAGCGGATGCCTTTCTCCGTTGTCTGCCAGAGCCTCGACTGGGTGATCTCCGTGCCGTCCATGGACGGCGCCAGCGGGTTGGTACCGTAAATCAGCTTCCCCTCCGAAGAATACAGGGAGGTCTGCACCTCATCGATCACGTCCAGGAAATCATCGTCGATTTCCAGAAAGCCGTCCTCGTATTCGACAAAAATGCTCGAACCCGTCAGGCTGCGGGCCTCCGCCATTGTGCGGATGAAACGGACGTCATCCACGTTGGATTCCACGCTCCCGATGAGATGGTCTCTCAGCGAAGAGCGCAGCACGGAAGCCGACACAATGCGAAACATCGCAAAGGTGACCGCCACAATCACGATCATCATCGCGGCAAAGGTCACTGTCAGTTTGAAGCCGATCGATCGATTTTTCATCCTACTCCAGTCTGCGTCATGATCATTAGAAAAGAATTAGAATTCTCCCCTGTCATTACCTATAATACCATATAGTGTGATATACTATAACGGAATATGCACAGGAGGTGCCGTACATGAAAATTCTTTGCACCGGCGGTGCCGGTTTTATCGGCTCCCATACGGCGGTGGAGCTGCTGAACGCGGGCCATGAGGTCGTGATCGCGGATAATCTGTACAACGCGGACCGCGTCGTCATTGACCGCATTGCGGAAATCACGGGCAAAACGCCCGCCTTTTATGAGATCGATGTCTGTGATCAGGCGGCGCTTTCCGCGCTCTTCGAAAAAGAAGCGATTGACGCCGTCATTCACTTTGCCGGCTACAAGGCCGTCGGCGAATCCGTCGAAAAGCCGCTGGAGTACTACACCAATAATCTCAACGCGACGCTGGTACTCTGCGACGTGATGCGGGCACACGGCTGCAAAACCATCGTGTTTTCCTCCTCCGCCACCGTCTACGGAGACCCGGCGGAGATTCCCATCACCGAGCAATGCCCCCTCGGGGAACGTACCAATCCCTACGGCGAGAGCAAGGCCATGCAGGAGCGGATTCTGACGGATCTCGCCAGGAGCGATCCGTCCTTTCAGGTGACGCTGCTGCGGTATTTCAATCCCATCGGTGCCCATGAAAGCGGCCGCATCGGCGAAGATCCGAAGGGGATTCCGAACAATCTGCTGCCTTACGTGGCCAGGGTCGCCGCCGGCAGCCTGAAAGAGATTCATGTCTTCGGGACGGATTACGACACGCCCGACGGCACCGGAGTCCGGGATTACATTCACGTCTGCGACCTCGCGAAGGGACATGTGGCCGCACTGGCCGCGGACCCTTCGACAAGCGCAGGGACCGAGGCGACTGAGCCCGTCGAAGCCCCGCAGAACGTCCGCATTTATAACCTCGGCACGGGAAAGGGGTACAGCGTTCTCGAGGTCATCAAAGCCTTTGAGAAGGCCTGCGGAAAGACCTTACCCTTTGTCACGGAGGGAAGACGGGCGGGCGATATCGCCGTCTGCTACGCGGATCCCGCCAAGGCAAAGAACGAGCTTCACTGGACAGCGGAAAAAACATTGGACGACATGTGCAAAGACGCCTGGCGCTGGCAGTCGGGAAATCCCGACGGCTATCGCTCTGCCGTCTCCTGAAGGAGCCGCCCTTGTCACTTTCTCGCATGATGAAAAGCATCAGCAAGCCGCATCCGGAGGATGTGCTGACACCCCTGACCACCGTCTGGGGTGCCAATCCTTTGCTGCCGGACGCGCTGCCGGAATACCCGCGGCCCCAATTCGTGCGCAATTCCCACATCTCCCTCAACGGCGTCTGGAACTACGCGATCACGGACACCGCCTCCGGGCCCTTAAAGCCCGACGGCAAAATCCTCGTGCCCTTTTCGCCGGAAAGCCGGCTCTCCGGCGTAAACCGCCGGCTGAAGCCTTCCCAGTATCTGTGGTATTTCAAGACCATCCCCGATCTCACAAGGCCTTCGAAGGACGCCAGGCTGCTGCTGCATTTCGGCGCGGTGGACCATACAACGGAGGTCTATGTCAACGGCCGTTACCAGTGCACCCATGTGGGCGGCTACCTGCCCTTTACGGTGGACATCACGGACGCGCTGAATGAGTTCCGGGAAGGGCGCTCCCGCAAGAACCGTCTTCTCGTCCGCGTACAGGACGCGACGGATACGTCCGCGCAAAACCGCGGCAAACAGTCGCTGAAGCGCGGCGGCATGTATTATACGGCGCAGAGCGGCATCTGGCAGAGTGTCTGGCTGGAATGGGTGCCGAAGGGCTATCTGCGCAGCGTCCGCGTCATTCCGCACGATGACCTCTGCACCGTCACGCTGAAATTCGAGACCTCCGTCCCCGGCAGCATCGAGGTGGCGATGTTCGACGAAAAGCGCCAGCCCTTCGTGAGGGCCTTTTGCAGCACCTCGCAGGAACCGCAGGAAGAGTATCCGCTGGATCTTTGCCTGTCCGGTTCGGACTTAAAGCCCTGCAACAAAATCGGCGAGGGCCGCTATCTCGCGCAGATGCGGCTGTATCTGGAGGAACCGCATGTCTGGACGCCGGAGGACCCGTATTTGTATCACCTCTCCGTCTCCATCGGCGATGACACGCTTTACACCTACTTTGCCCTCAGAACCTGTTCCGTCGAAGAAGACGAAAACGGCGTGAAACGCTTTCATCTCAATCATAAACCGCTGTTTTTGAACGGCGTCCTGGACCAGGGCTACTGGCCGGAATCGCTGATGACGCCGCCCTCGGACAAGGCGCTCATCTACGACATCACGCAGATGAAGTCGCTCGGCTTCAACATGATCCGCAAGCACTTAAAAATCGAGTGTTCCCGCTGGTATTATCACTGCGACCGTCTCGGGATGCTGGTCTGCCAGGACATGGTGAGCGGCGGGAACGCGCCCTGGAGCCTCACGACGTCCTTCCTGCCCACGCTCTTCGGCGGCGTCTTTACGCGCTTAAAGGACGGGCCGCGCAGATACGGGCGTCTGGGCCGCGGGGAAAAGGACAGCCGGACACAGTTCACGAATGAGCTGAAGGGCATGATCTCTTACCTGCGCAACGCCCCTTCCATTGTGATCTGGAGCATCTTCAACGAAGGCTGGGGACAGTTTGACGCGAATGTGATGGTGAATATCGTGAAGGATATGGATGCCACAAGACTCATCGACCACGCCAGCGGCTGGCATGACCAGGGCGGCGGGGATTTCCTCAGCATTCATAATTACTTCCGGAAGCCGTCCATGGAACAGGATCGTCATGGCCGCGCCGTCTTCCTTTCGGAATACGGCGGATACGCGCTCCGGGTCGAGGGGCACAGCTCCGTGGAGCGGCAGTTCGGCTACCGCGTCTTTTCATCGCCCGCGGAACTGAACGGGGCCTTCCGGGAGCTGATGGAAGAAAGCATTCTTCCGCTCGCGAAGCAGGGACTCAGCGGTGCCGTCTACACACAGCTTTCTGATATCGAAGAAGAGGTCAACGGCCTTATGACTTACGACCGCAAGATCATCAAAGTACATCCCGTGAAAACAGGCGAAGACTAAGCGTTCTGCTTTGCGGCGATTTTCGGCACCTGTTCGCTGCGCACCTCAATCACGGGTCCGCCCGTCCCCCTGATATAATCTCCGGTGATCGTCACCCGGCCGATGTTGTCGTCCTTCGGAATCTCATACATGATGTCCAGCATGAATTCCTCAATGATCGCACGCAGGGCCCTTGCGCCCGTATCCTTCTCCATGGCCTTCTCCGCAATGGCCTCCAGCGCGGAATCGTCAAAGCGCAGATCCACCTCGTCCAACGCCAGAAGCTTCTGGTACTGCTTTAAGATGGCGTTCTTCGGCTCCTTCAGAATGCGGATCAGCATGTCTTTGTCCAGCGCCTGTAAGGCACAGAGAATGGGCAGGCGGCCCAGAAACTCCGGAATCATGCCGTATTTGCGCAGATCCTCCACCGTCGTCTTGGAGAGGATGTCCTTGTCTTTGTCATGCTCGTCCTTCAGGACGGAGTTGAAGCCGATGGCGGTTTCCAGGTTCAGCCGCTGCTTCACGATGTCCTCCAGATCCGCGAAGGCCCCACCGCAGATGAAGAGAATGTTGCGCGTATTCACCGTCGCCATCGGCACCATGGCGGACTTGGAGCTGGCGCCCACGGGCACCTCCACATTCGTTCCCTCCAAAAGCTTCAGCATTCCCTGCTGCACGGATTCCCCGCTGACATCGCGCGTGTTGACGTTTTTCTTTTTCGCGATCTTGTCGATCTCATCGATGAAGATGATGCCCTTCTCGGTCTTCTCGATGTCATTGTCCGCCGCGGCCAGAAGCTTGGAAACGACGCTCTCGATGTCATCGCCGATATACCCGGCCTCCGTGAGGGAAGTCGCGTCCGCGATCGCGAGCGGCACGTCCAGAAGCCTTGCCAGCGTCCGCACGAGATAGGTCTTGCCGCAGCCCGTGGGACCCAGCATCAGGATGTTGGACTTTTCGATCTCGATCTCGTCCATTGTGCCGGTGGAGACACGCTTATAGTGATTGTACACCGCCACACTGACGATCTTTTTTGCCTTCTCCTGTCCGACAATGTACTGATCCAGCGTGTCCTTGATGTGATGCGGGGAGGGGATGTTGGCGATGTCAAAGACGGGCTTCACCGTCTCTTCCTCCTCCTTTTTCTTTTTGATGCGCTGCGAATTCGGGATACCGGCGGCACCCATATCTAAGCCCATGAAGGGCATGCCGGTGTTCTTGTTCAGCTCATTCATCAGCTGCGGATTGTTCAGCAGATTGTTGTAATCAAACTGCGAAACGGCATCCAGCGTCTTGTGCATGCAGTCCTCGCAGATGCTGATGTGATTCGGCAGATTGAACATCTTTCCCGCCTTGGACTCGGGTCTGCGGCAGACGAAGCAGATCTGTTCGTAGATGTCATCATCTTTTTTTTCTTTGCTTTCGGGCTTTTCCTTTTCCTTTTTCTCTTCCGGCTTTTCCTCGCCCGTCACTTCACGAAAATCTTCCACTTGTTCGTCCTCCGTCCTTACTTCGGTCCTGTTTCCTGTCTGCTTCCAGCCAGGCCTCAAACATCAGCAGAGACCAGATACATTCGCGCCATTGACCCTTTTTTGTATAGTCCTCCCAGATCCGTGTCACGACATCCGCGTCCAGGAAGCCTTCCCCGCGCAGCTTTTCCGGCGAAAGCAGCGCTTCCGCCCAGTCCCGCAGTTTCCCTTCCTTCAGCCATTGCCGGACGGGGATGGAAAAGCCCTTCTTCGGGCGCTCCATCATTTCCTTCGGCACATGCCGGTACAGCACATCCCTGAGCACCAGCTTTCCCCTGTTTTCCCTGCGCAGATAGTCCCGGGGCAGGGTCCAGGCAAATTCCACCACATCCCTGTCCAGGAGCGGCACCCTGGTTTCCAGCGATACCGCCATCGCACAGCGGTCCACCTTCACCAAAATATCATCCGGATGATAGAGACAAAGATCAATGAGCATCATGTCCTTCACGGGATCGCCCATCACGTCCGCCCCCGCCACCTCCGGGCTCATGGCGTACGGCGGCAACGTCTTCGCCCGCGTAATGCGGTTCTTCAGGCTGTCCGAAAAAGCGACCCTTGCCTTGAGTTCCTCCGGTGTAGCCGCATCCACCATATTTCCGACGAGATCCATCCGGTACACCCGGTGCAGCGGCGTATGGCCGATGAAAGAAGCGGACAGCTTCCGCACCGGGCGCGGAATGTGCCGGATTCTGTTCCAGATTTGCTCCACATTGCCGTACACATTATAGCCGCCGAAAAGCTCATCCCCGGCATCGCCGGAAATGGAAACCGTCACATGCTCCCTTGTCATTTTGCTGACGAGATAGGTCGGGATCTGGGAGCTGTCCGCAAAGGGTTCCGCAAACATTTCCGTCAGCAGCGGAATCACCGCCTGCGCGTCCCGTTCCGAAATGTACAACTCCGTATGCTCCGTGCCGAGATGCGCCGCGATTTCCTTCGCGTAGACCGCCTCGTTATAGCCCTCTTCCTCCATGCCGATGGTGAAGCTGCGCACCTTGCCGGGGCTGATATCCTGCATCAGCGCGACCGTTGTCGCGGAATCAATCCCGCCGGACAAAAAGGCTCCCACGGGCACGTCCGCCACCGTCTGCCCCCGCAGCGCTTCCTTGATGCGACGCTCCAGTTCCGCGGAGGCTTCCGAAAAGCTTCCCTTGAAGGGATGTGCCCTGCCCGAAAGCGCGCATTCCTTCACGGACCAGTACAGACGGATGTCCTCCGTTCCTTTGGCGAAGGGCGCTTTGATCGTCAGCGTACAGCCGGGCTTCAGCTTATAAATCCCTTTGTAAACCGTGTAGGGTGCGGGAATGTAGCCGTGGGCAAAATACAGCGGCAGAACCTTTTCATTGACCGGATGATCAAAAGCGGAAAGC
>JAFZLB010000048.1 GCA_017551665.1 Lachnospiraceae bacterium | reverse complement strand
TCCTGTTTTCTTTTGCAAGCTGTGCCGGCAGTGAATGAAATGCACCGCGTATTCTGGTGCTTTCCCCCTCTGTCGCGTATTTTGACATATCCGCAGTATACGCATCCAGAATCATACCCTGCATTTCAGGAATATTGATCAATGATTCCTCTTCCAGGTACTTTCTGATGACTGCCGGCATCCCTCCGACAAACAGATATGTCTTCAGCAGATACCTCAGCTCCGCGTGCGTTGCCTTTGGCATTTGACTGCCGTCCGCGAAATGTTCCCGGATCACTTTCACCAGATCATCCCTGGAAAGCGCGGACAAAAACTCATCAAAGCGGAAGGGATACAAGGTTTTCGTCAGAACCTTTCCGACCGGAAAAGAAAAATGCTGCCTGTGAACGGCAACACCAAGCAGACTTCCGGCGGCAGCGACATGAATATCCGGTGCATCCTCACAAAAATATTTCAGACTCGTCAACGCCCTTTCACATGCCTGTATCTCATCAAAAATCAGCAGTGTCTTTCCCGGATGAATTTTCGTCTGAAAATATGCTTCCAATAATCCGAGCAGACGGTCCGGGCTCAAATCTCCTTCAAAGTAATCTTTGAGCACCGACATCCGCTCAAAATTGACATAGACACTGTTTTGATAATGCCGCTTTCCGAAATCCTGCAGCAGCCAGGTTTTTCCCACCTGTCTCGCTCCATACAGCAATAAGGGCATACGGTCATTCTTTTTCTGTTTCCATTGCAAAAGATCGTCTTCGATCAGTCGTTTCACCTCACCTCTCCTTCATGGTATATTTTATCTTCTGGTGATTTATTTGTCAATATTTATCATTTTGAAATGATTATTCAAGCACCTTCTCATCCAATCCTGATACCGATTGCAGAGGCGTTGTCCATTTTCCCGGCGATCGCATGTTTGCGGGCGTATGCGCCCATTTGTTCCACCCATTCCCCGGCGGTTTTTGTTTTCCTCAGAAGTTTCTGCATGATACGTTCATCAACACATTCCCAAAAACCGTCCGTACACAGCAGGAAGGAGGTGCCTGCCCCGGTGCTCATTTCATCGGACACCTCAGCCTCCATGCCGTCCCAGTCCGTACCAAGCACCTTTAGCAGACGGTTCCGATCCGGATGAAAGCGTATCTTCTTTTCCCTGATTTCTCCGCTGTTTGCAAGCATCTGCGGCACGCTGTGATCCATAGTTCTTCTGATCAGTACACCGTCTGTAAAATAATACATGCGTGAGTCACCTGCGTGACAACAGCGTGCGCGGTTTCCGTCGATCACAAGGGAAACAAGTGTCGTCATCATCTCTCTTTTCAGCCCGCGCAAATGTTTCTGCCTCATCAATTCCTGTTCCGCATCCGTCACGGCCTTTTCAAAAAAACCGTCCGGAACATAGTCCTCCCGAAAGGAACGCTGGATACTCTCCGCAACAAGCCGTGCAGCCTGGTCACCTTTTCCCTGTCCGCCCAGTCCGTCGCAGACAACAAAACATGAACGGCTCTCCGAAACGTCCGCCGTCACATAATCTTCGTTATAGTCCCTGTCCCCGGTGATGCTGTACAGATGATAATCCATCATTTCTGATCAATCCGTCTCACTTGCCTCCCCCGATCAGCACGGGCGATCGCATCGATGTCATAAAAATCAGTTTAATGCTTACCGTGGAATATTATTTATATCCATGTGCTTTCCTGTAGCGTGAATTACGCCAACTTGCGACGATACCGTATGGTATCCAGGCTATAAACAAACCAATAAAACCACTACTCAGTATTGCACCAAACCAGTCAGATACGCTAGTAGGCACCGGTGCGCCTCCATAATATTTCATATACAGGTAGAACATCAGCGATCCAAAAATCCAAAAAGGCCAATAACTTGTCTGGTCAAAAGAATACTCAACATATATTATTTTCCCTTTGTCATCTACACTTTGAAATACAAGCATTTCATATAAATCCAGCCCTGAAGGTACCACCATTCTTTCATTATGTCCAATTTCAGAAAGATAAATAGTTCCTTTACTGTTCCGTTCAATATAAACGGTTGTCTCCTTATCTGCTTTTCGTGTATATTCAATTGACTTTTCAGGTGAAGAACCGTCATAATACCCTTCCACCCTTGAATCCCTTTTCATTTTTTTTTCAAGTGGTTTTCTCTCAATCAACTTGTAATGTACACGATCTGACTGAAGAGAATTCTCTTTTACCTGATACACATTGTGTTCTTTGCGTTCCCGTTCCTGACGTTCCCGTTCTTCTTTCCTCCGCTCTTCTTCCTTCCTCCGTTCTTCTTCTTTCCTCCGTTCTTCTTCTTTCCTCCGTTCTTCTTCTTTCCTCCGTTCTTCTTCTTTCCTAAGCTCTTCTTTCCTCCGCTCCTCTTCCTTCCTCCGCGATTCCTCCTCTGAATCTGCTTTCACTGCAAGGGGATCATTTTCCACATCCTCAGATACGCTTCCCGCCAAGTCCTCCCCTTGCAATTCCCCGGACGGTGCATCTGCTGCAGGTTCAAAAAACAACGGAATTGTAGCGTCTTTCTCTTCTTTGAGAAATTCGGTTTCGACATCCTCTTCTCGTACTACCGTAGGTTCCACGCCCTGATACAGCACGGCATGAAGCTCCCACATGCTTTGAAGCCGCTGCTGCGCACGAACGGCAAGACCCGCCATCAGAGCCTTTTCCTGTGAAGGCGTGATCTGCGCACCTTTCAATGACGGCCGCTCCAGATCATCCTGCGCCAGTCTCTCCAGCGCTTCCGGCGGTGTCTCACCGGTAATACAGCGGTAAATCGTCGCACAGAGCGCATAGACATCCGTCCACGGCCCCTGTTTTCCCCTGCTGCGGTACTGTTCCTCCGGCGCGTAGCCTCTGCGCAACACGATGGAGAGGCTCTTTTCCCCGTCGGGGCTTTCCGACCTGGCGGCACCGAAATCAATCAGACGCACCGTCCCGTCTTTCTTGACCATGATGTTATCCGGGCTGATGTCGCGGTGAATCATGCCCCCGGCATGGACTTCCTCCATGGACAGAATCACCGGTTCCATCATGCGCAGCACCTCCGGAACCGGGAGCTTTCCACCCTGTTCCTTCAGGTATTGTTTTAAGGAAATACCGTCGATGTAGTTCATCACGATATAGACGGTATTGTTCTCCTCAAAGAAATCATTTACCTCCACAATGCCCGGATGATCCGAAAATCTCTTCAGAGTCTTGGCCTCATTGATGAAGCGCGACTTCCACTTCAGGAAATCCTCCTCCGGTTTTCCGGTATAGGAAGTGACCGCGGAAGAAACGGAGGCCTCACGTGTAACCATACCGCTCGGATAGAACTCCTTGACGGCAACGCGTACTTCAAACTTCCGGTCAAAGGCAATGTACGTGATGCCGAAACCGCCCTCGCCGATGATGTTGCCGATCTGATAGCGTCCGTCCAGCATCGTTCCCGGCGGCAGCGCGTGCAGATTCTCCTGTGTCTGCTGCATGTCCCATCCGCAGCGGGGACAGATCCGCTTTTCTTCTGTTACGGATTCCTGCATACAGTTCGGACAAAGCTGATATCTGTTATCCATCATGCTTTCACACTCTCTCCCTTTCCTTCAGGCTGCGTTCCTTTGCGTCAAAGGAAGTACCGGTTCTGATCAGCCCGTCTCACCTGCCTCCCCCGATCAGCACGTTTTTGCCTTCAAAGGCGAAGCCGTAGCTGCGGATGCGTCCGGCAGGGATGCCTTTTGCCGCGAGAGACGCGGCATACTGCCTGTCTTTGATCTGTTGCAGGGCGTTTTGTACGGTGTCTTCGAGTGTCTTTTCGTTTTTCTTTTCATGGCGCACCTTGAACTCGATGATGATCGCGTCATCCGCCGCAGGATCCTTTGGCTCCAGCATCACGTCATAGCGTCCGAAGCCCGATTCCCGGTTGCTTGTCACAATATAGCGGTCTTTCAGTTCCACCATCAGCCCAAGAACAAAGCCGTGATAAAAGCGTTCCGGTTCTGACCGGTCAGAGGGCTTCTTTCCGGTATCAAAATCCGAAAAAACGGCAAATGCCATCCGCTCCATATACGCGTTCATCGCATCAAGATCATCCGAGAGCATGGCTTTGACAAATTCATTGTAATGCGCGTCCATGCTGCCGAACCATCCTTTGACCAGTCCCTCGAACAGCACTGTTGTCTCATGGTTCGTGAGCGAAATGCTGTATGTTCCGTTTTCCGCGGTCTGCGCCTTGACATAGCCGCTTGCCAACAGGATGCTCCAGATGGAACTTTCCGTCGCCGCCATATCACGGAAAACTATCTCCTCATTGATTTCGGAAAGAATACTGCCGCCCTTCAGCAGCGTCTCAAAGTCCTGCTTCAGAGGGACTGTCCCCTCACGGATCAGGCGTCCTGCCAGGGCGTTGGAGGAGGTGTTGGCCCAGTAAGGTTTTATCTTCCCCTTCCCATCGAGCATATTTGTGATCGACCATGGATTATAAATCCCGCTTACGTCGCCGATTGAGAAGCCGTCATACCAGCGACGTACCTCGTTCTTCTCCGTGTAGCCGAATTCGTCCATCGCCGCAAAAACCTCTTTTTCCGTGAATCCGAAGCAGGTCTCATACTTATCTGACAAAACAGATGCCACCGTCAGATTGTTCAGGTCGGAAAACATGGATTCCTTGGAGATCCTTGTCACGCCCGTGATGACGGCGCGTTCCAGATGCGGATTATCCTTAAAAGTCGCATTGAACAGTCCGCGGAAAAACTGTGCCGCTTCATCCCAATAGCCGAACATCCAGGCCTCCTGCATCGGACCGTCATACTCGTCCAGAAGGATGATCACTTTCTTTCCGTGGTACTTTTCCAGATAGCCGCAAAGAACATGTATCGCGTTACTGTCGTGGATTTTTCCGGGATGCATTGTCACACTGCGGTATTGCTCCTTTTCCCCCTCACTCAGCACATCCCCTTCCGTCACATAGCGGAAACTCTCATACAGCAGCCTGATCTTTTCACTGATCCCGGTAAGCATTGCTTCATAAGCGTCCGGCTTGACGGAGGAAAATGTCAGGCTGATGACCGGGTACGTTCCCTGCAGGGCACGGTATGTCTCATCCTCCCAGATCTCAAGACCCTCGAACAGATCACTCCGGCCGGCGTATTTCGCGGAAAAAAAGCACTCCGTCATGTTCATGTTGAGCGTCTTGCCGAAGCGGCGCGGGCGCGTGATCAGTGTAATATCATCGCCGCTCTCCCACCATGTGCGGATAAAACCCGTTTTATCCACCATAAAATATCCATGGTCACGGATCTTTTCGAAGCTTTGTACGCCGATTGATACGGTTCTGCCTCTTTTCTCCCGTGTCATTTCCGTTTACCTCCGCATGCGCAGTCTCTTTTCAGTATATCATAAGTTCCGGAATATTCGGATCCTGTCGTTTCCAAACTTTTTTTCAGTTCAGGCTCCATGCGTCCCGCCGCCTGCCTGTCTCTGAAGTATGGTACGCACACACTGCGACTATCTGCGCATGGAGGGACTCTGATAGTCACTCTCCACAATCACTGCTTCGGAACGTCCCGGCATCCCCGTTTCCCTGAATTGAAAACGGTTCTTCCCCATTGCGGGATATGATGCCGCATAGGCATTGACCTGCGCATCCGTCTGCAGCAGGCAGCAGTAGCCACCCGGCAGTTTTGTGGTATCAAAATGATACCAGCCGCTCTCTACCCGTACAAGACTCCAGACATGCGTTGCGCCGTTCGACAGTACGGACGTGACCCGCCTTGACTCTGTCCCGAGCAGATCCAGAAGATACGTGGATGTGACAAATGAAGTAAAGCAGTTCCCCTCCTTGTAATACAGACCGTCATATATACCATAAACGATATCCCAGTTGACCGCCTTTGGCCTCGGAATAATATTGTCATGACACCAGTCAAACACAGCCGTTGTCTTCTCCTGATCCGTCATTTCGTATGTCACAATCTCTGCGAGCAATTGTTTCGCAAGAATCCGGTTTTCCTCCTCCGTCGGCACATGCGCATCTTCGATGATCATCTGCGTCATGGCCTCAGCAGTATTGCCGGAAGGATCAGTTGCCCGATAATAGACCGGGTAACTGCCTTCCATGTTGACCATCACTTCATCAATATTGATTTCCAAAGAAATCTCAGCCCTGCTGTTATCAGTAACGGTAACGCCCTGTTTGTAAGAAATCGTCTCTCCTCTTTTGCCCGTGAGATAATCAGGAACCGTAATCACAGGCGGTGTCGTGTCCTGTATGATCAGTTTTGTCTTCAGGCGCATTTCGCCCGCAAGAATTTCTACCGGATACGTCCCCGCGGTCACAAGCTGCGCATCCGTGAACGGCTCCGCCAGTTGCAAACGGTCCAGCAGTTCATCCGTAACCCCTTCTTTTGCCTGAAGTGCCTGCGTGTCAAAAAAATCTGTCACAGAGACAGCCGAACCCGCTTCAGAATGCAGATCCCCGTACAGATATGCTGCAAGATTCCGCGGAAAGGATGGTTTTTCCTGTTCATCAGTAAAAGATGCAGATATCTGCGTCATCGACTCCTTGCCTCCCGTATCCGTTTCCTCTTTCACGGAAGACATTTCCACGGACGGGGCTGCACCGGCAGCACCGTTGCTGCAGGATACGAACAAAACGCCAAGTGCAACTGCACACAGGGTTGCTCTGAGACATTGTACGGTTTTCCCTTGAAATGACATGCTCATGCGCATTCGCGTCCCTTAGTTTTTCTTGACCGCTCGGACATACCAATAGTGAAAGAGTCCGCAGAAAAACTCATGATCATACGATACGGTCATGGTCGATGTATTTCCTGCCGTATCGGATACGGTATACACAACCACAAGACCGTAATCGCCGCCGACGAAAGCTGCCCTGCGCGTCTGGGTACTGGTGATGCGGTCTGTAATATTACCGTCCACATCGTCGTTGGCACTGATACCGAAACCGACGATATTTCCTCTCTCATAATACGGTTCCCAGCCGTTCGTCACACCAAGAGAACAGGATAACACCGGCGGCGTCTTGTCAATCACAATCCTCTCCACCTCGAGTTTTGCGTCATCTCCGCCAAAACCAGGCACTCCTGCCGTGTAGGAATCGATCACACCGCCACTTTCCGTCTCGTTAAGCGCAATATGGGTAACATGCGTCTCCCTGTCCTCCTCAGTCACCCAAAGGTTGCCATCTTCATCCACATTCACGACGCCAATGCCGCCCGTAACAGACATCTGCAACTCGACATCGGTCAGATCCTCATGGGAATAACTGGCGGAATTCATCAAGCCTTCCGCAAACAGTCCCTGCATCTCCACTGCCTGTTCCCGATCCTCGTTTTTATTCCAGCTCTTCATGATGCCGTTTCCGTCAGGCTGATACTGTTTCCACTGTCCCTCATACAAACAATAGGTATTCGCGGAGGAAACCAGACCGGTTGCCTTTCCGTCCGATTGTTCTTTTGTGAGTGAACCGTAGATGATATAATAACTGCCTTCCGATACACCTGCGACAAGATGTTCTGTGCCGACGGTGAATACCGGTCCCTCTTTTTTCAATAATGGAACAACTTTTTCAAACGCTGCACCATCAAGACAGGCCGCTGCACTGTCCCAATCCCCGCTCTTACAGGCTTTCAGAAGTGCCCGATACACGACACACAGCGAAAGCTCCGGTTCCACCTCCTCGTCTGTGGCTCCCTTTTGTACGGCATCTTCATATCCTTTTTGTGCCTCTTCATAGCGGCCTTCTTCAAAATCTTTATCTGCCTGCCGAAGGATATCGCCGATCAGTATATACAGTTCCCCTTTTTGTTTCAGTTCCTCCGCCTGCGTGTGCCTTGCAACAATGAGTTCCGTTTCGGGAGGAATTTGCAACAGGTACTCGGCAAGCTGCACCTGCGTGGTATACTCTTTCATTTCACCGGCCTCAATTGCGGCAGTAATGATTTCATCCATATAAGAGGCCACCCGTTCCGTCGTTTCCGTATTGTTCGGATCAATTTCAACCGCTTCACTGAATTTTGCGACAGCCTGTTCATAATTCAGTTCTGACAGATACTTTGCACCAAGATCGATTGCGCGCTTCGCCCTTTGTGCCGGACTGGTGTACCAGCGGATCCCTAAAAAAGCACATATCAAAACCACTGCCGCAACAGCAATCAGAATGATCCGCTTCCGCTTTCCACCGGTTTTCAATTCCGGCTTTTGATCCGGCGTGTTTTGATCGTCTTTGCCGGGTATTCCATCGTTCTGCGTGATCTTATCTTCCATAAAAACCTCCTCCAAAATGTGCCTTTTAATTCCGCGTTCATAAGAAGTATTTAATTATCGTAAACGACAAAACTTTTTTCGTTTTGACGTTTACGCTGCGCCGACCGCATTTGCTGCGAAGCAGCAATATCAATCTCTTGCGGTCGTGCGCATCCGCCGGGGGTTTATTCACGCGAAGCAATGAGCCGGGCGCGGATGCTTGCATACGCATCCGGCGAATGCCGCGGGGGCAAATACCCCGCCCCTCTGGGGCGGTCTCGCTAAACACTTGCTTATTCATGCCCCGCTGCTATGCGGCGGGGTATTTGACTGTAAACGCAATTTCTAATTGCGTTTACAATATTATAGCATAGTCAATCGTTTGTTCTTACTGCATACTACTCACCCCGGCAGCGCGGAAAGGACAATTCCCGTACTGAGCGCCGCCTGCAGAAGACCGGCGGCAAGGAGCGCTCCCGCGTAATACAGGCGTATCTTTCCCTCCGGCAGACGGGCAAAGACAAAGAGCAACAGCAGCCAAAGCATCCAGGCGGATGGGAACAGCGCCCGTTCCCCGGAGGCATAGATCGTCGGGGAAAAGGCCATGACGGCTGCGGCAGCGACAGCGGCAAGAAAGAGCAAGAGCGGCAGCGGCTCTCCCGGAAAGACCCTGCACAGGCTGATGAAAAACGCGACGAGCAGGATGCCCCAAAGCAGGATCGTAAAGCGCACGGCAGGGGTCAGCTGCTCCCAGCTCAGCGCCGTGGACTGCCCTTCCGCCATAACGGAGAGCGTCAGCCCCATATCGCGGCAATAAATCGCACCCGCCGTGGCCAGCAGTGCAAACACAGAGATCACGCAGATCACGATTTTCCCCCGGATATGCGCGGCGTGCTGCCGCAGGGCCAAAACCGCGACCGCGGCCGCCAGAAGCGCAAACAACAGGCTGAGTTCATTGGAAAAGGCGCTGAGCACATACTGCGCACCGATCAGCAGTCGCTGTGCCAAGGTCAGCTGTGAAAATCCCGGAAAATACCAGCCCTCCGAGGTTTCGTTCCGCAGGGCGTTGCCCGGCGCCGCCAGCGAAAGGATCAGCACGGCCACCGCGCAGACGGCGGAAGCAAGCACAAACCGGCGGGCATCGATGTTCTGGCGGAAGCAGACAATGGTCCCCAACACAAGCAATACCGCCAAAATCGCGGCGATCTGTTCCGCAAAACCCGCGCCGAACGCGGCAAAGAACACCGCAGCGATCTGAAGGCGTCTCACGCCTTTGCCGCCTTCCGTACCCTGTGAGACTTCTGTTTTTTTGACCGCAGGGACGCTGTCCAGCGCGTCCTTCAGCGGAATGAGCGCCGCCGTCGCAAAGACCGCGCCGTGCAGATAATTGAGCGAGCCGGTAATCCAGACGCAGGAATAGCCGAGCAGCCGGAGGGACATCAAAAGATAACAGCCCGCCGAGGTCAGCAGAAAGAGCCATGCCCGTTCTCCCTCTTTTTCGGAACGCCGGGAACAGGGACCGGACACCAGCCTGCACATCAGGTAAGGCAGCGCCGTCAGCATCAGCGCGTTCACGACCCGCCACCAGGCAAGGCCGAAGCGGAAGGTCAGCCAGATCGAAGCCTCCGCAAAGATTCTGCCGGACCAGGTCTGATAACGCCAGGAAACAAATTCCGGCAGGGAACGCGTCGCGGTCTCCTGCAGGAAAAAGGCGTCATCCCCGTCGGACCAGGAAATCATGGAACAGAGCAAAAGCGCCGTCCCGAAGATCAGCGCAAACAAAAGATAAGCGGCAATATTCCGTTTCATCTTCCGCCCTTCATCCATGACGCGCCTCCAGATCTTTTTCAATCATGTCCAGATAAGGCACGAGCGCGCCGCTGGTGCCGCCCTCGCCGAAGAAGAATTCTTCCTTTAATTCGTCCGTGCGGAAGGACTTGCGGCCGCCCGTCTCCGCGCGTTCGACAAAGACCTTCAGATCCCGTAAGGGCAGATAATAAAAGCGGTCGCTCTGTCCGAAGAAAATCAGCAGAAAGGCAATGCCCTTCTGTTCCTCAAAGGATTCCATGAAGCTGATCTGATGCGGATGAATGTTGTCGAGCGCAAAGGTCTCCGTCGCGCATTCCTTGGCGTCAAAGCAGACCGGTATCCCCTGCACCGCGCCGATGTAATCCACCGTGGACTTCTGGTCAAAGTAGGCCAGCGTGATATGGCGGGATTCCTTATCAATATTGACCGGCGTGATGGGCGTCGGGATCTTCTGGATCAGCGCAAGCTTCATCTCACGATAAAAATCGTTGCTGCGGTTGACCATCTCTTCAAATGTGGAGCCGCGAAGCCCTCTGGAATTCCATGTAGACAAACTCTTTTCCTCTTTTACTGTTCCCACCGCTTATGATGGCGGTGCGGATGCATCACATATACTTATATATTTTCAAAGTATTCGTCCCGCACAACAAGGAAATGCGCGGGCAGCGGTGCCGCAAAACACTTCCCGGCGAGCGCCCGCAGAGCCTCCGGCACATCCTCCGGAAATCCGAGGCTTTCACTGTGCAAAAGCTGTGTCCTCAGTCCGAAGCGCTGTCGCATCTCGCGGTTCCGCTCCGCGTTTCCGTACTTGCCGTCACCGAGCACCGGAAAACCGCGGTGAGAAAGCTGTGCCCGCAGCTGATGGGACTTGCCGTCCAAAAGCGTCAGCGAAAGCAGACTGAGTTCTTCTTTCTCATTCACACACAGAACCTCCGCCCGCATCCGTTCCTTCTCTTCCGCGGCGAAGACGTTCTTCGTCACAATCGCTTTGTTATGGATATGGTCCTTCACCAGCGCATCCCTTGCCGCAAAACCTTCCCGCACACAGCCGCAGACCACGGCAAGATAACGCTTTTCCAACAAACCCTCACGCTGAAGCAGGGCAAAATCTCTTGCCGCCGGCAGTGTTTTGACACAGACCATCAGGCCGCTGGTACCGGCGTCCAGGCGGTTTGCCACCGAAGGCCGAAAACGCCGCAGTTCCTCTTCCGTCGTCGCGTGAACCGCAAGCAGATAACCGCAGAGCCACTCGTTAACGGAAAGTGTTTCTCCCTTCGCACGCTGGGACAACAGGCCCGCCGGTTTGTTCAGCAACAGCAACTGTTCGTCCTCGTAAAGAATCTCCGGCCTCGCGCCCTCATCCCCCGCAAGCCCTTCATAGGCCTCGCGGTAACGGGCAAGCGCCGCAGCAGTTTCTTCTTCCTGTACGGAAAACTTCCCGAAGGTTTCCTCCGACAGCCAGAACGTGATCTCATCCCCGGCCTTCACCCGGTAAGCCGCATCCTGCTTCTTCCCGTTGACCACGATATTCTTCTTCCGGAGCATCTTGTGGAAAAACGCCGGTGCCGCCTTCGGCAGATATCCCGCAAGCACACGATCCAGCCGTCTTCCCTCTTCCGATGCACTGACCCTGACTGTTTTCAAACAACTTCCTCGAACATCATTCTCTTCAAAACAACACCGGGGACCGCCTGCGCGATACCCGGTTGTGTGGGCCTGCTCCGCTTTCGTTTTATTCTTTGCCCGCGGTCTTCAGCGCCTGAATTTCATCGGCGGAGAGATAGCGGTAGCCGCCCGGCGGCAGGCTTTCATCCAGCGCCAGCGGCCCCATGGAAATTCGCTTCAGATAAACGACCTCATGCCCCACCGCGTGCAGCATGCGTTTGATCTGATGAAAACGTCCCTCCCGGATGATCAGCTCCAGCACCGGCTGACCCTTCTCGTCCGGCGCAAGCCGCTTCACATCCGCGGGCAGCGTCTTGCTGTCATCGCCGATTTCCACGCCTTCCCGAAGCGTCGTCAGCGCTTCATCGGAAATCTCTTCCTTTAAGTGCACCTCATAGCATTTATCCACTTTCCGGGACGGGGAAATCAGATGATGAATCAAAGGACCGTCATCCGTCAGCAGAAGCAGCCCTTCCGTATCCTTGTCCAGACGGCCTGCGGGAGAAAGTCCGCGGACCGGAATGTTTTTCAGCAGACCGATCACGGTCTTCGACAAACCGTCCTTTGTCGCGGAGACGACACCGGCCGGTTTATTGAGCATGATGTAGCGCTGCTTGCTGTACTGCAGCTGTTTGTCATCGAAGAACACCGTATCCTCTTCGGGATCCAGGTGTTCCTCTCCCTTCGTGACCACCGCGTCGCCGATGCGCACGCGTCCTTCACGGATGAATTCCTTGATCTGTTTGCGCGAACCGATATGCACATCCGCCAGATACCGGTCCAGTCTGATTGTACCCATGAAGGTAAATCCCCCGTACTCCCTTACGACTCTTTGCCGGTTTCGGCTTCAACGGGCTCAGCCTCCGCAGCCTGCTCCGCACCGGTCTCTGCGCCTGTCGAAGAATCCTCAGCCTCAGCCTCCGCATCACTCCCTGCACCTGTCGAAGGAACCTCAGCCTCCGCAGCTTCATCCTCCTCCGGCTCCGGCTCCGGCGCGACGGATTCCAGCGCACGCGAACGTCTTAAGAATTTCCCGCGGGAGCGCTTCTTTTCACCGGCAGCGGGCTTCGCGTCCTTGTCCTTCTCCTTCTCCTCGTCCTTTTCCTTTTCGGAAGCGGGCGTGGACTTGTAGACATAAGGCTTGTCCTTCTTTTCCTCCGGTGCCGTCTGCGGCGGCGTCAGTGCCGCGCGGTTTTCCTTGACCGTATCACGGAAGGAAGTGAAGTCATCCAGCAATTCCTTCAAGTGATCATTCGTCGTGTCAATGGAAGCCTGCAGCGTCATTTCCACGTTTTGCAGCAGGCTGTCGGTATAGCGGACGGCAGCTTCCTTCATGCCGTTGGATTCGGTCTGGGCATCGTCTAAAATGCCTCTGGCCTGCTCCGCCGCGGCGTTCACGACCTCCTGCGCCTGCTCGTAGGCCTGCCGCATGACCTCGTGCTCATTGATGAGCTCATTGCGGCGCAGCTGCGCGTCGTCAATCAGGGTATGCGCCTTCTGCCTGGCGTCGTCCAGGATGGCGTCCTTATTGTTGATGATCGTCTGGTATTTCTTGATCTCGTCGGGAATCAGATTCCGGAGCTCACGGAGCTTTCCGTCCAGAATCTTCTTGTCCACGATAATGCTCGATTTGGAAAGCGGCTGAAATTTGCACCCGTCCAAATAATCTTCTATTTCGTCTATCACATGCTCAAGCTTACTCATACCTTATTCCCCCTTATACTTCTCCCGAAGCGCTTCCGCCACGTGCTCCGGGACGAGTTTGGAAACATCCTCACCGTAGCTCGCGATCTCTTTGGCCAGGGAACTGCTGACATAGGAATACATCAGACTCGTCGTCAGAAAGACCGTATCCACCTGCCCCTGGGACAGTTCCTTGTTGGTCTGCGCGATCTGCAGTTCATACTCAAAGTCCGTCACGGCCCGCAATCCGCGGATGGCGATGCGGACATCATGCTCCCTGCAGTAGTCGATCATCAGACCGTCGTAGGTATCCACCTCGATGGTGCCCCCCTCCGGCAACATCGCCTCAATCATTTTAACACGTTCCTCTACCGAAAACAACGAACGCTTGGCGCTGTTGTGCATCACAACAATCACCAGGCGGTCAAACATGCGGGCGGCACGCCGCACCACATCCACATGCCCGTGGGTCAGGGGATCAAAGCTTCCCGGATAAATCGCGGTCTTCATGCAGGTTCCTCCGTCTTTGCGCGCTGCAGAAACACATGCTTGTTGTGCTTGTAGGCTTTCTCTTTCATTATACAAAAGCCCATGGAAAGCGCAAAGGAAAAATCCTCCTCCCGGTCGCTCTCCGCGATCACGGTCGTGTACTCCGTGACGAAGGCCGCTTCCGAAAGCGCGCGCAGGGACGGTCGATACAGGCCCTTGTCATAGGGCGGATCCAGATAAACGAGATCCACCGCGTCTTCCTTGATGCGCGACAGCGTCTTTGTCACGTCCGAGCGCATGACCCGCGCCCTCTCCGTAAAACCCGTTGTCTTCAGGTTTTCGATGATGCACTTCACCGCCGCCGGGTTCTGTTCGAAAAAGTAGGCCTTCTTCGCCCCGCGGGAAAGCGCCTCAATGCCGATGGCGCCGCTCCCCGCGAAGAGATCGACGAAGATGCTGTCCGGTATCTCCGCGCGGATCATATTGAAGAGGGTCTCGCGGATGCTGTCCGCAGTCGGACGCGTCCCCTTTCCCTCCGGCGCGATCAGCTTTAAGTGCCTTGCTTCCCCACCGATTACCCGCACCGGTCTTATCCCTTCTTGCTGCCCTTGGCGTCTCTTGCCGTGATCTTGATGCTGTTGAGCGCCAGGGTCTTTCCGCTGGCCGTTTCCACGCTCTGCGTGTCAATGTCTTCCAGATAATACACCCTGCGAATCGTGTCCCCCTTGCCCAGCTTCATGCCGCGGACGCCGAGTGCCGCCTTCTTCTTTTCCGGAATCGTCGCGATTTCGAAGCGCAGGAAATAGCCGTCCATGGATTCGAGGACGATGGTCTTCTGCGTGTTGATGGCCATGACGGAAACGACGGCGTCGCCCTCCGCCAGCGTGCAGCCCAGCACCGTATGACGGCTGACCTCAAACTCTCCGCCGTCCACGATCTTGATCATGGACTGCTTCGTCACAAAGACCAGGCGGTACAGATTCAGCTGCGACTGAGAAGCCGCGTAGACGATCTGCTCCGTCGCGGAATTGTAATTGGACACATTATCAATCGGCACGCCCTTGTCCCGCAGCTTTCCCTGCGGCAGATCGGAGGCCTTGAAGGTATGCAGCTGTCCGGTGTCCGTGAAGACACAGATCTTGCCGGTATTCTTGCAGATGAAGCCGTAGGAAAAATCCTCCCGCACGGCCTCGATGTTTTTCTCATACGTCGAAACATCGATGGTCTTCGCGTAGCCGAAACGGTCCATGAGAAAGGCGACGTCAATTTCCTCCACCGGCTTCTCCTCATACACGGCTTCTTCGAAATTGCCGATCTCCGTGCGGCGCTTTTCGCCGTACTGCTTTTTGACGGCCGCCAGCTCGTCCGCGATCACGCGGGACATGGAGGTGCGCTCTTCCAGAATATCCTCATAGCGGTAAATGTTGGCGCAGGTCTCCTCATGCTGCTTCGCCAGTGCCTCGATCTCGAGACCGATGAGACGGTAGAGACGCATCTCTAAAATCGCGTCCGCCTGCCGTTCCGTAAAGAGCAGCTGAGACGCCATCACCTTGGATTCGCGGGACTTGAATTTGATGCCGGTCGTTGTGCCCTTGACGAGGCAGTCCTTCGCCATCTGCCGCGTCTGTGAACCGCGCAGAATCTCAATAATGAGATCAATGACGTTGCAGGCCTTGATGAGCCCTTCCTGCACTTCCTTCTTCTCGCGTTCCTTTTCCAGCAGCGTCGTGTACTTGCGCGTCGCGACCTCAAACTGGAAATCGACATGCGCGGCAATGACGTCACGCAGGGACATCGTCTCCGGACGGCCGCCGTGAATCGCCAGCATGTTGACGCCGAAGGTGTCCTCTAACTTCGTCTTCTTGTAAAGGAGATTCGTGAAGTTCTCGACGTCCGTATCCTTCTTCAGTTCAATGACGATACGCACGCCCTCTTTGGAGGTCTGATTGGAGATATCAATGACATCGTTCGTGATGCGGTTTTCCTGCAGCGCCGCGACATCGGAGCAGAACTTGCCGATGCCGGCACCGATCATCGTGTAGGGAATCTCCGTGATGACAAGATTGATATGACCGTTTTTGAGCTTTTCCGTCGTGACCTTGCCGCGGACGCGGATCTTGCCCTCGCCGCTTTCGTAGATCGCGCGCAGCTCATCCTTGTTGATGACGATGCCGCCGGTCGGGAAATCCGGTCCCTTGACATACTTCATCAGCTGCTTGCTCGTCAGCGTGTTGTCTTCCAGGAAGGCGATTTCCGCGTCAATCACTTCCTTCAGGTTATGCGGCGGCGTGCTCGTGGCCATACCGACGGCAATACCCTCCGAACCGTTGACGAGAAAGTTGGGGATGCGCACCGGCAGCACGGAAGGCTCCCGCTCCGTCTCGTCGAAATTCGGGACGAAGTCCACGACATCCTTATCCAAGTCCGCGAGAAAATATTCCTGGGTGATCTGGCGAAGACGCGCCTCCGTATAACGCATGGCGGCCTGTTCGTCGCCCTCGATCGTGCCGAAGTTGCCGTGCCCGTCCACGAGCGGCAGCCCCTTCTTGAAGGACTGCGCCATGACGACGAGCGAATCATAAATGGAAGAATCGCCGTGCGGATGGTATTTGCCCATCGTGTCGCCGACGATACGCGCGCTTTTGCGGTACGGACGGTCATAGCGCAAACCCAGTTCATGCATGTCATAGAGCACGCGCCGCTGCACGGGCTTTAAGCCGTCGCGCACATCGGGCAGCGCCCGCGACACAATGACCGACATCGCGTAATCGATGTACGATTTCCGCATGACATCGCTGTATTCCGTACGGATAATATTATTTTCGTGCTGAATCAAAACCCTTTACTCCCTCAACAAAGATTCCCCATACGACCGGCATTTCCTTCCCCCTCAGGACAGGCCCACCGTGCAGATCGTGTCCCTCCGGACATAGCCCAGCTTTTCATAGCAGGCATTGGAAGGCGCATAGGACGCGTCCGCGTAAAGCGTCGCGGTTTCTCCGCCGTCCAGAATTTCCTTTGTCACCTTCGCGACCAGATGCGCGGCATAGCCCTTCCGGCGCACTTCCGGCAGCGTCACGACATTGGTCAGGGATTCCGAACCGTTGCCGTTATCGGAGGCCAGACACATCGCGACCGGCTTGCCTTCCCCGTCCTTCCAGAAAAAGAGTCTGCCGGCGTAGATATGCACCTCCGCTTTCTGGCGGTAGGTCTTTTCGTCGGATTTGTCCAGGCCCGTTTCTTCATGGAAGTGCACGAGCATCCGGACCGCTTCTTCGATATCCTCTTCCGTGCAGATATGAAAGGCGCCGTCCGCTTCCTTTTCCGGTGCCTTCAGTTCCTTGCATTCGTAAACATTGAGACGCATGTTGACGCTCAGCTCCACGCCGTCCTTTTTGGCCTGCGCAATGAGATGATTCGCCGCATGCTCCGTCAGATTGACCGAGAAGAAATTCCCCTGTTCCGTCACCCGGTCCCATTTCGCGATCTCCGGCTGCAGAATGTGCCAGAGCGCGTCCACCTCCTCTTCCGTCGCTTCCTCCTTTGTCCAGTACCAGATCGGGAAGGGATAGGCCGAATGACAGAGAATGAAGGAATGATCATCCGTCATCGTCATCCGGCAGGGGGTGCGCAGAATTCTTGTCAGCACCGTATAACGACAGTCATCCGCGGGAATCAGGGCAGCAAGATCAGGGCTGGGGGTCTTTCTGACGAGTCTCATAATCTTCTCCTTTATGCATCTATATCAGCTTCACGTGCGTTCGCGTAAATGAATTCCTTTCGCGGCGGCACGGCACTACCCATCAGCAATTCCGTGATCTGGGAAGCGCTTCTTGCGTCCTCGATGCGCACGGCCTTCATCATCCGGCGCTTGGGATCCAGCGTCGTCTCCCAGAGCTGTTCCGCGTCCATCTCACCCAGCCCCTTGTAGCGCTGCAGCGTGAACGGACCCTTATGCGTCTTACGGTATTTTGCGAGCGCCGCGTCATCATACAGATACTCTTCCTCGCCCTTGGAAGGAATCGCCTTGTACAGTGGCGGCATCGCGATGTACACATGCCCTTCGTAAATCAGTTCCGGCATGAAGCGGTAAAACAGCGTCAGCAGCAGCGTCGCAATATGCGCGCCGTCCACATCCGCGTCCGCCATTATGATTATTTTATCATACTTCAGCTTGGAAATGTCAAAATCATTGCCAAAACCTTCGGAAAATCCGCAGCCGAAGGCATTGATCATGGTTTTGATCTCCGCGTTGGCCAGCACCTTGTCAATCGAGGCCTTTTCGACGTTCAGAATCTTGCCGCGGATGGGGAGGATCGCCTGGAATTCGCGGTTGCGTCCCATCTTGGCACTGCCGCCGGCGGAATCGCCCTCGACGATGAAGATTTCGCACTTGGACGCGTCCTTGGAAATGCAGTTGGAAAGCTTGCCGTTGGAATCAAAGCTGTACTTCTGCTTTGTGAGCAGGTTCGTTTTCGCCTTTTCCTCCGTTTTGCGGATCTTGGCCGCCTTCTCCGCGCAGGAAATGATCTTCTTGACCATGTCCGGATTGCGGTCGAAGAAGCGCGTGATCTCGTCGCCGCAGACCTTGGACACCACCTTCGCCGCGTCCTGGTTGTCCAGCTTTGTCTTCGTCTGCCCTTCGAAACGCGGGTCCGGATGCTTGATGGAGATGATGGCCGTCATGCCGTTGCGCACGTCCGCGCCCGTGAAGTTGGCGTCCTTGTCCTTGATGGCGCCGGTCTGCCGCGCGTACTGGTTCAGAATCGTGGTGAAGATCGTCTTGAAGCCGGTTAAGTGCGTCCCGCCCTCGGCGTTGTAAATGTTGTTGCAGAAGCCCAGCACCTCTTCATGGAACTCATTGACGTACTGGAAGCAGCACTCCACCTCAATGCCTTCGCTCAACCCTTTAAAATAGAAAGGCTCCGTCACAGCTTCCTTGGTCTTGTTCAGTTCCCGGATATAACCGACGATGCCGTCCGGCTCATGGAAGCTCTCTTTGACAACTTCGTCGCCGCGCTTGTCCACGAAATAAATCGTCAGCTCCGGATTGAGATAGGCCGTCTCATGCAGGCGGCTCATCACGTCGTCTTCCTTGAAACGCGTGCGGTCGAAGATCGTGTCGTCCGGCGTGAAGTTGACCTTTGTGCCGGTCTTTCGGCTCTTGCCGACGACAGGAAGCAGCCCTTCCTTCGTTAAAGAAGTCGTCGGCTTGCCGCGCTCATAGCTGTCCTCATAGACATTTCCGTCGCGCATGACCTGCACCGTCAGCCGGCGCGAAAGCGCGTTCACGACGGAAGAACCCACGCCGTGCAGACCGCCGGAGGTCTTATAGGCCTCGTTGTCAAACTTGCCGCCCGCGTGCAGCAGCGTAAACACCACACGCGCCGCGCTGATTTTCTGTGTCGGATGAATGTCCACGGGAATCCCGCGGCCGTTGTCTTCGACGGTGGCACTTCCGTCCTTTTCCAATGTGACCGTGATTTCCGAACAATAGCCCGCGAGGTGTTCGTCCACCGCGTTGTCCACGATTTCATAGATCAGATGATTCAGGCCGCGCGTGGACACGCTGCCGATATACATGCCCGGGCGCATCCGTACCGCTTCCAGTCCCTCCAGAACTGTGATGGATGACGCGCCGTAGGCTTCCTTATCCCGTTTTAACACGCTTCACACTCCCCTTGCTTCCTACAATATATGACATACCACGCCGAATATTATACTATACTTTGTGGCTGTCAGGCAAGGAGGAGATCATTGTTCCTCCGGATTCAGGCGTAATTTGCAAGTTTAGGCAATTTTTACATTCTTAGGCTTTTTTTGCAAGTTTAGGCATTTTTTGTTTTTTTAGGCTTACGATGTCCCGTCAAACAGATCATCCAACGTAATCACTGTATCAACCGTGTGCAAGAAGGGAATAATAAAAGGCTCGCAACTGTTTTTTCAGGGAGTTTCCTGCAGGCTGTCCGTATACTCCTTCGATCATCAGCCGTCAACTGCAAAAATATCGCTTCATGGCTGATTATCCATATAATATTGACAGATATTCAGCCGTGAAACTATAAACAACTTGTTTCACGGCTGAATATGCAAACTAATTATCAGCTAGGTGGTGACGTTTTCGATCGTCGTTTCCGAAAGAAAACTCAGTAACCGTTTCCTGTCGTGATAAGCGAAACCTACCCTCTGTAGGATTTCATCTTTTTTGAAAACGTGCTTGGAGAGATGCCCGCACGCGCCGCAGCGTCTTTTACAGTGAGAACGCCATCGAGGACAAGGCCAAACAGCGTGTCAAGCATGCCCTTTTCCATGCCCTTTTCCATGCCCTTTTCCATGCCTCTTGCTTCGACCTTATCCAAAAACTCGCAGCTCATAACAAACCTCCTTTTTTCACCCGTAAACGAAGCGCCCACTTCCTCAAAACGGGAATCTCCTGTCACCGCGCTCATCAGATCCAGCATTTCTTCGACATGCCGTACTGTATCTCTCGTCGGCTCATAATTCCTCGTCTTCCGCATCTGAACAAAATAATCTGCAATGATACGGAAGTCGCTCTGAAACATCTTCACCTGTTCATCTGTAAGAAACGCGATCTCAAACAGGTTCATCCTGTAGTCACTTACATACGGTCTTAATGCCTCATCTACCTGAAAGCACTCGCGTAAACGTTTCGGGGCACGCCATCTGTGCTTATATCCAAAATACAATACAAGCGAAATCACCGGGTATCTTTGCTTTTGGGCCTTTTTGCTCCTTCGCCTGATCTGATCACGATATGCAGCTCCGTCATATCCCATCATACGGATCGGCATATCCGCATCTTCTTCCGTCTGATTCTCCAGTCCGATAAGCGCTATCCGTACTTCATGATTCTTCCAAATCTTTGCAACATCCCGGCTCTGTGTCCGAATCTTGCCATGCGCATTATAATTGCTGCGCGGATTTGCGTCCTCCAAGTCCTTTTCTTTCACCAGACGTTTCCCACCAAACAACAGCACATTTACAATATCTGCAAAGACATCGTTCAGCTCCTCCAGTGACTTTTTTGTCAAATCCTTCTTCCCCATGTTTTCCACCCCCATAAACTCCTGAAAACATGCGGTTCGGATAATTAAAGTATATTACAGTCGAACGCTGTCTTCAAGATGAAAGTCAGAATAACATGCGAAAACGATTTTGTCAATATATATTTTATTATTAATTTATTTTTATAAACTTCTGGTCATATCATCCTGTGCAGCCGACCCCGGCACACAACCGTGCGCTGTGACCCGGGAAAGATCGTTTAAACGATCCCCTTACCGTCATGTGTTCACCCCCTTTTCATCATGGTTTTTTTCTTTCCCGGTATCGCCGGTGATATCAGAGCGCAACAGGGCACCGGTGTGTTTTACGCACCATAAAAAAAACGTTTTGTTGAAGGAAAAGATTCGGAACCGGACGGCTCAAAGCCGCGGGCGAAGCTTTATTTGGTTGTCAAGGTGCAGTCATCCCGATTCGCAAAACTTGGGACTGTACTTCCGCGGCGTACCAAAACCGGACTTCTTAAAGAGCAAGAGGTCATAAAACCGCTTCGAAGTGATGTCCCGTCATTTTACTTAATCCATCCGACTGCCTCCCTGATAACAAATGCCTGTTGTCTGTTCGTATCTTGCTTGTTCCTGTGATGATATTATAACACCGTCTGCGGCAGGAACAATAAACCGCAGGTTTAGGTCTGAGATTTTTTTTCTTTTTTCGGTTTGATCCAGTGTTTCGCGTGACGGATGGCTTCCTGCCATCCCTCGATTTTTTCGTTGCGCAGCTCCTCATCCATAGAGGGATGAAAGACGCGGTCCGTCTGCAGCTTTTCAATGAGCTCTTCCCTGCTCTTCCAGAAGCCGGTCGCAAGTCCCGCGTAAAAGGCCGCGCCCATGGACGTCGTTTCCACATTGGACGGACGCATGACATCCGTCGCGGTGATATCCGCCTGGAACTGCATCAGAAAGTCGTTGGCCGCCGCGCTGCCGTCCACCTTCAGCAGCTTTAAGGGAATGCCGGAATCCGCTTCCATGGCACCCATGATCTCCGCCGACTGATAGGCGATGGATTCCAGCGCCGCGCGGATGATGTGGTTTTTGGTGACGCCGCGCGTCAAACCGCAGATCATGCCCCTCGCGTAGGGATCCCAGTACGGCGCGCCCAGTCCCGTAAACGCGGGCACGACATAACAGCCCTCCGTATCGTCCACCTGCATGGCGGCCTCGTAGGATTCCGACGCGTCCGCGATGAGCCCCACCTCGTCGCGCAGCCACTGGAGCACGGCGCCGGCCACAAAGACGGAACCCTCCAGCGCGTAAGTAACGGTATCGTTCATGCCCCAGGCGATGGTTGTCACCAGCCCGTGCCGGCTTTCCACCGGCTTCTTCCCGGTATTCATCAGCAGGAAACAGCCCGTGCCGTAATTGTTCTTCGCCTCGCCCTGATGGAAGCACATCTGCCCGAAGAGCGCGCACTGCTGATCCCCGCCGGCACCGGCGATCGGAATCTCCGCGCCGAACAGGGCCGCTTCCGTGTGCCCGAAGATCTTGGAGGAAGGCTCCACCTTCGGCAGCATCTGTTCCGGAATGTTCAGTTCCTTCAGCAGCTCATGATCCCACTGCAGGGTATGAATGTTAAACAGCATGGTGCGGGAAGCGTTGGAATAATCGGTCACATGCACCTTGCCGCCGGTCAGCTTCCAGATCAGCCAGGTATCCACGGTGCCGAATAAGAGATCGCCCTTCTCCGCCTTCTCCCTTGCGCCCGGAACGTTTTCCAGAATCCAGTGCAGCTTCGTCGCGGAGAAATAGGCGTCAATCACAAGGCCGGTTTTTTTGCGGACCGTTTCCTCCAGTCCGCGCTGTTTCAATTCGTCACAAAAGGCCGCCGTGCGTCTGCACTGCCACACAATCGCGTTGCAGACGGGTTTTCCCGTGTTTTTGTCCCAGACGACGGTGGTCTCACGCTGGTTCGTGATGCCGATGGAATCGATCTCGTCCGCCGTTGCGCCCGCCAGCATCAGCGTCGCCTGTGCGGCGGCCAGCTGGGTCTTCCAGATTTCCTTGGCGTCATGCTCCACCCATCCCGGCTGCGGAAAGTGCTGCTTGAATTCCAGATTATGTACGGCAATGACCTTGCAGTCCTTGTCAAACAAAATGCAGCGGTTGCTCATGGTTCCGGCGTCCAGCGCCATAATATAACGGCCCATAATCGTCTCCTCCTTTTCTCAGCTTGCCAGATGCGAGGCCATGCGCCCGAGCACCATTTCCAGCGCCACCTCGTTTTCGCCGCCGACGGGGATGATGACATCCGCGTAACGCTTCGTCGGTTCCACGAAGGCCTCGTGCATGGGCTTGACGGTGGTGAGGTACTGGTTGATCACGGAATCCAGGGTCCTGCCGCGTTCATTCACATCACGCAGGATTCTCCGCAGGATGCGGACATCGGCGTCCGTGTCCACGAACAGA
Organism: Lachnospiraceae bacterium; assembly: GCA_017551665.1. Lineage (GTDB taxonomy): Bacteria > Bacillota > Clostridia > Lachnospirales > Lachnospiraceae > Butyrivibrio. Next base: position 7,725 of record JAFZLB010000048.1, on the reverse strand, counting down.
CGGATGTCCATGAGCTTCCGCAGCGCTTCCTCGTGGAAGATCATAATCCCTTCCACCACAATGACGCGGGAAGGGCGGATCGTCAGCGTGTCATCGGAGCGGTCGTGAATGGTGTAGTCATAGATCGGACACTCAATCTCCTTTCCGTCGCGTAGCGCCTTCAGATCATCCACCATCATCTGCGTGTCAAAGGCGTTCGGATGGTCGTAATTCAGCTTCGTGCGCTCTTCGTAGGTCAGATCATGGTGCGCCTTGTAGTAATTGTCATGGTAGATGACGGTGACTTCCTCACCGAAGCGCTCCATGATCTTGCGCGTGATCGTCGTCTTGCCGCTGCCCGTACCCCCCGCGATACCGATGACAAGTATGTGTCCCATAAGTTGCCCTCCTCCTTAAGCGTACTGTGTCTGTGTCACGGTGCTTTCCACCGCCTGTTGCGCGAACTGTCGCGTGTACAGCTCGTAATAATAACCGCGCTGTTTCATCAGCGCCTTATGCTTTCCGCGTTCCACAATCTTGCCGTCCAAAACGACAAGAATCTCATCCGCCTCCGTAATCGTGGAAAGACGGTGCGCGATGACAAAGCTGGTGCGTCCCTTGATGACGGTCGCGATCGCGTCCTGGATGGCCTTTTCCGTCATCGTGTCCACGGAGCTTGTCGCCTCGTCCAGCACAAGTATCCGCGGGTCCGCAAGAATGGCCCTGGCAAAGGACAGCAGCTGCTTCTCTCCCGTGGACAGCGCACTTCCGCCCTCGCCGACATCCGCGTCCAGACCGCCCTTCATCTTCTGTATGACCGGCTCCGCGCTGACGAGCCGCAGCGCTTCCATGATCTCCTCATCCGTCGCGTCTTCCTTGCCGTAGCGCAGATTGTCGCGGACGGAGCCGGAGAAGAGATGCGGCGTCTGCAGCACATAGCCGATGTTGGAATGCAGCCAGAGCTGCGACCGCTCCCGCGCGTCCCTGCCGTCAATGAGCACGCGTCCCTCCGTCGGCTCAAAGAAACGGCAGACCAGATTCACGAGCGTGGACTTGCCAGCGCCCGTTTCCCCGACAATCGCGATATTCGTGCCGTGCGGGACATCGAGCGCAAAATGCTCCAGCACGTTTTCGTCGCCGTCCGGATACATGAAGGTCACGTCCTCAAATGTCACGTCGCCGTGCAGTTCTTCCCAGTTCTCCTTCTTCGGCTCGAAGGTATCGCCGTAGATCGCGATTACTTCCTCGCTGTCCGCCACATCCGATTCCGTCGTGATCAGGCGCGTGACGCGTTCGATGTTGACCTGCACCTGCACCAGCTGGGAAATCGCCTCGATGATGCCCTGCACCGGTTCCATGATGTTGAGCGCGTAGGTCGTAAACACGGAGAGCGTCGAAATGCGCATGGCCCCCTCGACCGTCAGATGTCCGCCCACCATCAGCACCAGCGCGAGCGCGACATTCCCCATCAGAATCACCGTCGAAAGGAAATAAGAGGAAAAGCGGTTCGCCCGGACGGAGACGCGCTTCATCCCTTCCGTCTCCGCAAAGAAGCCGGCCTCCATCGTTTCCTCGATCACCAGCGTTTTGATGGAGCGCGCGCCGGTGATGCCCTCGTTAAAATGCGAGGTGATGCGCGAGTTGATCTCGCGGATTTTGCGGTGCATCACCACCAGCTGTTTCTGGAACAGCACCACGATGACGGCCGTCACCGGCACGAGGATGATGACAAACATTGCGAGATAGGCATCCACGAGCAGCATCATCAGAATCATAAACAGCAGCCAGGACCCGTTCCATACCAGGTCCATAAAGCGCCAGGAAATGAGACCGCCGATTTTCGCGGTATCACTCATAATGCGGGAATGCACATAGCCCACATTGTTCTGGTTGAAATACGAAAAGGACAGGGTCTGCAGATGCGAAAAGGCCGTGTTCTTTAAGTCTTTGCCGATGGCGATTTCCACCCGGCAGCACCAGAACAGCGTCACATAATCAATCATCACAAAGCAGACCAGAAGCAGCAGATACACGACGGCAAAGGCCGGCGCGGTGCCTAAGTCCCTGTCGAAAACAAAGGTATCCAGGGCATAGCGGTTGAACAGCGGAAAGATCGCATCGATCAGCGAACTTAAGCAGCCCAGCGCCACCATGGCCAAAAGCCGTTTCCGGTACGGACGGATATAAGGCATGAGCCTGGGAATCCCGTACCAGGGCAGCTTGATATAGCTTTTTTCTTCCTGTCCTTCCATCCCTTAAGCCTCTTCTTCCATGCCCGCGCGCATCTGTAAATCGTACACCCTGTGGTAAATGCCTTCCTTCGCGAGGAGCTCCTCGTGCGTGCCTTCCTCCGCGATGCGCCCCTTGTCCAGTACCAGAATATGATCCGAGAGCATCAGCGTCGTGATGCGGTGCGCAATGAGGATGACCGTGGCGTCCTTTGTCCTCGTCCGCAGCGCCTCGCGGATTTTTTCGTCCGTCTCCGTATCGACCGCGGAAAGCGAATCGTCGAAGATCATCACCGGTGTCCTGCGGATCAGCATCTGCGCGATGGCGGTCCGCTGCTTCTGTCCGCCGGACAGCGTCACGCCGCGCTCTCCCACCAGCGTCTCATATCCCTTGGAAAAGCCCTCCACCGTCGCGTCCAGTGAAGCGATCTGCACCGCCTCATCGCGCTCCGCCTCCGTCGCGTCCTTTTTCGCGATCGTGATGTTCTCCTGCAATGTCCTCGAAAACAGGAAGGGCTCCTGCAGCACCATGCCGATGTAAGAACGCACCTCCGAGCGCTTCAGTCTGCGGATGTCCGTGCCGCCGATGGTGATGCGGCCGTTCTCCTCCGGCAGGTCATAGAGCTTTTCGAGCAGCGCCATCAGCGTCGTCTTGCCGCTGCCGGTGCCGCCGAGAATGCCCAGCGTTTCGCCGGGGCGGATGGTGAAGGACACATCCTTCAGCACCGGCACGTCCTTTTCGTAGGAAAAGCTGACATGCTCAAAGACGATTTCTCCGCCCTCGGGCAGCGGCAGCGCATCAGCGGCATCCTGTTCTTCCTCCGCGTTCATGATCTCGCGGATGCGCCCGACGGAAACGCCGGTCCGGCTCATCTGGGAAATGATGCGCCCCAGCATGCGGATGGGCCAGGACACCATGGCGTTGATACCCATAAACTCAATGTAATGTCCCGCACTGATGACATCAAAGGCGCACATCAACGCCCCCGCGAACATGATGATGAACATCTGGAAACGGGACAGAAAGCTGCCGATGGACCAGAACACCACGAACAGCTTGCTTAGAAGCATGTCGGCGGCGGCATAGACGTCATTCTGCTTTTCAAAACGCTCCCGCTCGTAACGCTCTCTGCCGAAGGCACGCACAACGCGCACGCCGGTCAGATTTTCCTGTGCGATGGCGGAAAGCCTCCCCTCTTCCTCGTCCACGGTTTTGAAAGACTTCGCGATCTTCTTGTGAAAATGCAGCGAGTTTCCGACAATCACGGGAATAAAGAGCAGCGTGATCAGCGCCAGCGTCAGATTGATCCGGAACATGAACACGATGCCCAGAAGAATGAGCACGCCCACGCGGAAGAGCATGATAAGCTGCTCCGACAAAAAGGCTTTGATTGTCTCCACATCCGAGGTGCAGCGCTGGATGATGTCGCCGGTCTGGTGCTTCCCGTGCCAGGAAAAGGGCAGGCGGATGATATGACTGTACAGATCATCCCGCATGGTTTTCAACAGCGTCTCCGCGCCCTTGGAATTGCCGATGCGGAAGAAAATGCGGAACACGGCGTTCAAGAGCGCGACACCGATGACAAAGAGCGCGATCGCCCAGATATGACTGCGAAGGAAATCACGACCGCCGAGGCCCGTGATCGTATCGGCCAATACATCCGGCAGGTCAAAGGCTTTATCGCCGATGACGCTGTCCACCGTAAAGCCGATCACCCTGGGGTTGACCAGGTTGCTGAAGGCCAGAAACAGCGCCATCACGACGCTCAGCGTAAAGTAGCGCTTGGAGCCGCGCAGGAAATAAAACAGCATATCCCGGTTGCTCGCAAAGCGTCCGGGCGCTTCTTCCGGCTGTATGTCCTTTTTGTTTTCGGCTGTTTCCGACATTGAATGCTCTTTCCCCCGCAGAATGCGTGTAAACACAACAATTCTACTATAATTTATGCGCTTTTTCAATCAAACTTGCCAATCCGCGCGTTTTCCCCTAAAATAGTCTGCATGAACGGAAGACGCAGACAACGCAGAAAAATGTTCCTGCTCTATACCGCCTTCTTTGTTTCGCTTGCGGCGCTGATTATCTCCATCGCCCTGTTCTTCACCATACAGAACCGGCTGCCGCAGCCTTCCACCGTCGCGGCGGACAAGACGCAGCAGCTGCTCGTCCGTCAGCCGCAGGAATCCGATGTGCAGGGAGACGCCTTTGCGACGCCGGAGCGTCCTTCCTTTGACACCATCGTTTCCGGCGATGTCATCCCCTCGAACACGGATCAGGCCTCCGAAGACGAAGAACCGACGTTGTATTTCCAGACGCCCGCGGCGGCCGCCGGCGAGGACTATCAGCCGGATCTTTCCTATCTGCCGGAGGAGCTGCGCACGTCCAGGGAATCCGCCGGCCTGACCTCGGAGCGCATCGCGGAAATCAAGGGCATGACCGCGGGCCGTTATTATTATTACGACTGCCTGAATTCCGAAGAGCAGACGCTCTACGCGGAGCTCTACCACATCATCATTACCCTCGCAGAGGATGTGTTTATTTCCGCGACGGACGCCCAGACCCTCGAAAAAGTCCAGAACTGCGTGATGAACGATCACCCGGAAATCTATTATCTCTCCGGTTATTACACGACGCGTTACACCCTGGGCGAACAGACCGTGGGCTTTTCCTTCACCGGCCGCTATCTCTATGACGCCGCCGAGATCTCCAGACGCAATCTGCTGATCGAGGATTACATCACCCGCTGCCTGTCTTCGCTTCCGGCCTACGCGGATGATTACACGAAGGTGAAATACGTCTATGATTACCTGATCCGCAACACCGCCTATGACATCGACGCGTCGGACAACCAGAATATCTGCTCCGTGATGATCGGCGGAAAGTCGGTCTGCCAGGGCTACGCGAAGGCTGCGCAGATGCTCTTGAACCGCGCGCATGTGGACTGCACGCTGGTGGTCGGCACGGTGACGAGCGGCATGTCCGCGGGGCCCCACGCCTGGAATCTCGTCTACGCGGACGGCAACTGGTATTATCTCGATGTGACCTGGGGGGACGCTTCCTTCCGCAACGGCAATTCCGTCAACGAGGGCGTCAACTATGACTACCTGCTGACGACAACGGCGGAGATTTCCAAGACGCACACGATCGGCAGCGTCGTGCCGATGCCGCTGTGCAATCACACGGAGGACAATTATTACATCCGGGAACGCGCGTATTTCACGGAAGCTTCCCTGGAAGCCTTCGGGGACCTTGTGGCCCGCAGGATGTCGGAGGGCGCGCCCGCCGTCACCTTCAAATGCTCGGACGCTGTCGTCTATGACCTGATGATCACGCAGCTCGTGGACGAATCCAAAATCTTTGACTATATACACAAATCGCCGGGCGAGTCTCTTTCCTTTACCCGCTCCGACGATCACTTAAGCTTTACGGTCTGGTTCTGAGTTTTCGCTTACTCTCTTACCCCGTGCACAAGAAAACGGTAGGGCGTGCCGGACGCGCCGAAGCAGGTGGACAGCGTCACGAGATTGTTGCGCTTGCTGAAATCCGCCTCGATGTTTTCGATGCTTAAATTCTTTGTCATGTTGACGTAGTAATCATAGCTCTCGTCGTCCGTAAACCAGGAAAAGCTGTCGCTTTCCTTATAGACGGAATAATACGAATAAATCTTGTACTTGCCGATTTTGCCGTCCGCCTGATAGACGTAAAAGTAAGGCTCCGAAGCGCGGAGGCCGGGGTTATCGCCGAATTCGCGCAGCCGTCCGAACATTGTTCCGTCCACGGTGTTATGCCCGTAGATCAGGGTGTTGCCGTGGGAAAAGTCCGGCAGATTCGTGCATTCCATGAAAATGGAGCCCAGCGGATTGTACTCGTTCTCCAACGTGTGCGTCAGATAATACTCGTTGTCCGCCGCCTGCATGATGGGATAACTCAAATCCAGCGCCGGCACATGCAGCCAGCCGACGATCTCCGGGTTGATCTCCTTCAGCGAAGCAAAATCAATGTCCAGCACGGCACCCTCCGGACGGACATCCTCTTCGGGTTCCTCTTCCGCGGGCGGTTCCACCACCGGATCCGCTTCGATCGGCGCAGGCGTTGTCGTTGTCTGCTGCACACTGGCGACGTTGTTGTCCCGCGCGTCCGTATAGGTGCTGCGGGCATTCTGATAATAATACACCGCGCGGATGACCAGGGCCGCGGAACCGATGGCGACGATGACACAGATCACCATCAGAATCGTGGAAACGCGCTGCTTTTTCCGGCGCTCCTCTTCCAGACGTCTGCGCCTCGCGGCGGCCTTGCGCTTCTCGCGACGGCGTCGCGCGGCTTCTTCTGCGTCTTCGTCGGCGGCCTCTTCGGTCCCTGCGCTTGTCGAAGGGACCTCCGCTGCGGGCTCTTCCGCCTTCTCAGGTTCCTCGGACTTTACATCTTCCCCGGTCCCTGCGCTTGTCGAAGGGACCTCCTCAACCGCCTCAGCCTCCGCAGTCTCTTCCGCTTCGACAGGCGCTTCTTCCTCCGCGTCAAAGTCGTCCAGCCACTCCAGCTCAAACTCCGGCGCGGCCGTATTCTCTTTTTTTGTATTGTCTTCCTGTGGTGTCATAAGAAAACTCTCACATCCGTCGCTTCGACCGTCTCAGCGCCCGGGATCTCCGCAACGATCCCCGCGCTTGTCGAAGGGGCCGGCCCCATCCAAGTTATTTCCCGGTTTTCCAGACTCGTCGCCACAATGGCCCCGATGAGAAACGCAAGCCACAGAATCAGCACCGCAATGAGCGTCGCCAGCGGCGAATCCGCCGGCAGGGGCATGGTCTGCCTGCCGTCCGGAACAGCCGTCTGCACATTCTTTTTCTTTCTTTCATACTCCGGATCATAACCGTAGCCGAACAGCGGACGGTAGCGTTTCACCGGAATGCGATCCTTGTATTCCATGTCTTCCTCTTCCTCCGAAAAACCTTTTTATCATGGCAAACGTCTTTGACGTTTGCCAATTGCGCCGACCGCATGCCGCTGAAAGCGGCAATACTCTTTGTGCGGTCGTGCGCACCCCGTATAGTAAACGGCAGATCTCTATGCCGTTTACTATACCACGAACGCGCGGAAAATTCACCCCCCAAAAGAGGGAAAGCCGGTGAAAAAAATCATTGTTATATATGTAATTATGTAGTATAATCTGAAACTGTTGACCGTAGTGTTGCAGTGAGGTTTTTGGCGGCATGGCAAAGGAACTGATTCGTCTGGAGCATATCTCCAAAAGTTTTGATAAAACGCTTGTCCTGGATGACTTAAATCTCTCCATCCATGAGAATTCCTTTGTCACGCTCTTAGGGCCTTCAGGCTGCGGCAAGACGACAACCCTGCGCATCATCGGCGGCTTCGAAAAGCCGGACGCGGGGCGCGTCATCTTTGACGGCAAGGACATCACCGATTTGCCTCCGAATGAGCGGTCTCTCAACACCGTTTTCCAGAAGTATGCCCTCTTCACGCACATGAACATCGCGGACAATATCGCATTCGGTCTGAAAATCC
>JAFZLB010000047.1 GCA_017551665.1 Lachnospiraceae bacterium | reverse complement strand
GTTCCTGTTGCTGCTCCTGCTGTACTTCCGGAGTCGCCGTTGTCGTTACCGTCTCTGTTGACTCGTTCAGTTCTTGTGTCTCTGTCTGTACCTGTTCCTGAACTTCCGTCTGCTCTTCGGCGGCGAGGGCTCTGATCATGGATGTGTCGACTCCCATGATGCTGGCCAGCATGGCCGCCACCAGCGCTAATGCCAGGAAGCGGGTCCTCTGCAGGCGCGGATGTTCCGACGCCTTCCTCTTCGGTTCCTTCCGCACCGCTTTCCGGACAACCTGTTTCGTCTCCTTCTGCTTACCGTTTTTCATTTTGAACCTCCTGCGTTCGTGTAAATGAATGATCAACCGCTGCCTTGCAGCTTCTCCATTGTATGCCTATCTCAAATGAAGTCATAGTCACAATTTGTTAGAAATTGCATGATTCTTTGCTTTATTTTTTTCTAACAATTTGTGACTTTACAAAATAAAAAAAATGTCGTAAAATACGACATTTTTCGACGGAAAATCGTTTATCCGGATGCGACTGTATGTTTTGGCAAAAGAAAAGCCCCCTTGCGGGGGCTTGGCTTCTATTATATATTCACCTTACAGGAACTGACGCACGTCCTTGCGATTTTCTATATGAAGCTTTGACAGCAGCTTGGAAACCAGCTGCCTGGTGTAGCCGTAGGAATATCCCATGCGCTCCGCCACGTCCTCATTGGTGCAGGACAGCGCCAGCAGCTGCAGCACGGCCAGCTCCATGTCGCTCAGTTCCTCCGGCGTCTCCGGCAGCTTCTTCATATCAAGACGCTTGGCGGCACGCAGGTTCGCCGCGACGCGCGCGGTTAAGACCTCCGCCCGGAAGGGCTTTGAGATATAATCACACACGCCGGTGTCCAGACCCTTGATCTCCGCTTCATGGCCGGTCACGCCGGTCAGATAGATCACCGGCACATCCGTGCAGATGGGCAGGGCCTTGATCTTTTCCATCAGCTCATAGCCGTCCATCTCCGGCATCACAATGTCCAGGATGATCATATCGACGCGCATGGTCTGCGAAAGAAAATTCATCGCGGCCGGGCCGGATTCCGCCACCACAATCTCGTACTGTTCCTCAAGTGTTCCTTTCAGGACTTCCAGAAAGACCGGATCATCATCGACCAGCAGGATTCTGTTCTGATACGACATACACTACCTCTTCTAATGAAAAGCATCAGGTGGAAGATTTTCTCTGCTTCTATTTTATCATGGTAACGGTCATGCCGCCATCTGTTTTTTTGAAACCAAGCACTCTTTTTGTTCCATAAAAACAACTGCTTCGTTTTGCATTTTTTATAGTATAATAAATCCATGATTCCTTTTTTCGATTACTTCCGGCAAATGAATATCGCGGGCGTCGCCTTTCGCCTTCTGCTTGCCATGTGCTTTGGCGGCTTTATCGGCTATGAGCGCGGCAGGAAGCACCGCGCCGCCGGGCTGCGCACGTACATGCTCGTCTGCATCGGGGCCACGCTGACACTGCTGATCGGCCAGTACCAGTTCACGATGTACCGCGGGGCCTGGCAGTCGCTCATCGCCCACATTGATTCCGACCCGGACGTGGCGCGCTACGGTGCGCAGGTCGTCAACGGCATCGGTTTCCTGGGTGCCGGCACCATCATCCTCACCGGCCGCCGGGAAGTCAAGGGTCTGACCACCGCGGCGGGGCTCTGGGCCAGTGCCTGCATGGGGCTCGCCATCGGCGCGGGCTTTTTTGAAGGCGTCTTTTTGTGCGTCATCCTGATCGCACTCTCCATGCGCGCGCTTTCTTATATAGAAACAAAGATTGTGGAACGCACACGCAACGTCAACCTGTTTGTGGAATTCGCGTCCCTGAAGCAGCTGGGCGAGATCATCGCCTCTCTCAAGACGCTGCAGATCCACATCCTGCATATTGACATTGATACGGAAACCGAAAAAAAGGCGCCGTCCCAGAACGCGGTCTTCTACATCCGCATTCTGCAGCCGATGCCGCATGAACAGCTCTTGTCCACCGTCGCCGCCCTGGACTGCGTGCAGACGGTGTATGAATTATAGAAAGGAAGAAACCGGATGCTTGCGATGTTTGACTTTCTCCGCGGGGTTTCCCTGATTGCCATCTGCGTCAGGCTGTTGCTCTGCGTGCTCTGCGGCGGTCTCATCGGCCTGGAGCGCGAGTTCAAGCGCCGCCCCGCGGGCTTCCGCACGCATATCCTCGTCTGTCTCGGCGCCGCCATGACCACGATGACCGGCGAGTTCCTGCTGCTCTATATGCACTACGAAACGGACATGGGACGCCTCGGCGCACAGGTGGTGGCGGGCATCGGTTTCCTCGGCGCCGGCACCATCATCACACGCCGCGAGCGCGTGCGCGGCCTGACCACCGCGGCCGGCCTCTGGACTTCCGCCGTCGTCGGCCTCGCCATCGGCGCGGGCTTCTATGAGGGCGCGCTCATCGCGACACTGCTCGTGGAAGCCGCGGAGCTCATCTTCTCCCGCGTGGAATACCGGATGCTCGAACGCGCCCCGGAGCTTTCGCTTTATATCGAATACCGCGATAAGGATACGCTGGAAGAGCTCATGCGTCTCTTCCGTTCCAAAAACACAAAGCTGCTGGATCTGCAGATCACCAGAGCCAAGTCCGGCTCCAAGCACAACGCCTGCGCCATCGTCAGCCTGCGCGTCCGCAAAAAGGAACAGAAGGAAACCGTCCTCGAAGACATCCGCAAAACGGACGGCGTCATGCTGACCGAGGAGCTGTAGGCGGGCGTTTCACCGCAAATCACGAAAGTAAAATACCACAAATCGCGAAAGTAAAATACCACAAATCACGAAAGTAAACCTTGTGATTTCCCCTAAAATACGCTATAATTGACTTGTATCGAAAGGGGCAAAAATGGCATATAAAAAGCGCATTCTTGATGATTTATTAGAGCTGAACATGGAGGCTTTTGGCGCGACCTGGATCCGGGGACCGAAGGGCTGCGGAAAGACGACGACCGCAAAACAGAAAGCCGCGTCTGTTGTTGAGTTTCAGGATGAAGAAGTGCGGGATAATCTTCTCGCCATCGGAAGCACATCTCCGAAGCAACTGTTGAAGGGAAAAAAGCCGATCCTGTTTGATGAATGGCAGGATGCTCCAAAGCTGTGGGGCACCATTCGCAAGGATGTGGACGTTTCCGGAAAGAAAGGACAATACATCCTGACCGGCTCATCCGCAAAAGAGGTCGATACACCGCATACCGGCACCCTTCGGATCAGTCAGTTACTGATGTATCCGATGAGTTTATTCGAAAGCGGGGAGTCCAACGGTGAAGTCTCGCTGATGGAACTCTTTGATCATCCGGATCATTTTGACGGCTGTCATTCTGACCTGACCGTCGAGGGAATCATGTTTGCCGTTTGCCGCGGCGGATGGCCGGGGGCGTTACAGAACAGGACGATTCGCTCACAGCTTGCTGTGGCAAAGGATTTGTACAGACAAACCTATTCTGTGGATGTCTCAAAGATTGACGGCGTAAGAAGAAACCCGGAAATTGCACAGACACTGCTGCAGTCTTACAGTCGCAATCTGTGCGCGCTCGCGGATAAGAAAACGATATTCTCCGACGTAAAAGCGGCCCACGACGTCAGTGATGTGACATTGCGGGATTATGTCCGTGCGCTGGAGCAGTTATATATGATCGATGACATCGACGCATGGAATCCGTCCATACGCTCCAAGACCGCCATGCGTTCGTCGAGAAAGAGAAATCTGATTGACCCCTCCGTGGCGGCTGCCGCTCTCGGGTTGTCACCTGATTATTTCACGCGGGATTTCAAAACACTGGGCTTTTTGTTTGAATCGCTTTGCATCAGGGATCTGCGTATTTATTCTTCCGCCATGGACGGGCGTATTTCTTATTACCGGGATCGATACGGTTTAGAAGCAGACGCGGTACTGCATCTGAACGACGGAAGGTATGCGCTGATTGAGTTTAAGCTTGGAGAAAACGAAGTTGACAAAGGCGCGAATCACTTGTGTGAAGTGGAACGGCTCGTGAAAGAGCAAAACGAAAAGGAGCAGCAGGTTCCGCTCCGCCTGCCCGATCTGAAAATCATCATCACCGGAAGTGCGTACGGCTATCGAAGACCGGACGGTGTGCTGGTGATACCGTTGGGCTGTCTCAAAAACTGAGGCTTTCCCAAAACCGCAGCAGCTTCTTCTGCGCTTTGCGTTCCGCTGCGCTGCTGTGTTCGTCTGAAAGCTGTTGTCGTATCAGCGTTCCGACGGCCTCCACGGCGGAACCCTGCACGGAGTCGTGGAAGGCCGGACGGTCATCCGCCTGTTTTCTGACGAAACGGATATCCCCGCTGTAATACGAGGGCATACGGTCAAAGGCCGCGGCCTCTGCCGCCGCTTTTTTCAGCAAGGCCTGCGCTTCCTTTTCTTTGCCGTCCAATAACGTCAGCCAGGAAAGTAAGGCCAGTATCAGCGCGTCGATCCGCCGGAGGTAGGACGGATGTCCCTTCATCATCAGTCCCGTCAGCAGGCGGTGCTCCCATTCCAGAAGCGCGCGCGCTTCGGCGTATTCCGCGCGGCGGATATAGACATTCAGCATCCCGAAGACACAGGCGATCTGCTCCGCGCAGATGCCGGTAAAGCCGTCGGATAAATATTTCAGCGCTTCTTCCTCCCGGCCCGGCTGCAGCGCGTACAGCGCACCGATGCTGACATCGTTGATGCCGTCCTCATTGCAGCTTTTGTAAATCTTCAGCGCTTCTTCCGTCCTGTCCGTGCTGCCGTAGAGATTGGCGATGTCACGACGGATGCTGAGCGCACCGATGCGTTCGTCTTCGTTCTGCTCCAGGAAATCCATGGCGCGTGTCAGAAGGGCAACGGCGCGCTCCGCGTCTTCTTTTTTCTGCTCCCGGACCTGTTTGATCCTGTAAAAAGCACCTGCACGATAGAGCACCTGAAAGTTGTGCGGATATTTTTTGAGTGCCGTTTCGGTATAAGGCACACCCTCCGCGAAATTCTCCGCGTCGTAATAAGCACGGATGGTTTCGGCTGCCTCCACGGCGGAACTCACCTCCGCGCGAAAGCCGCAGAGCGCGTCCAGCGAAACGGCGAAAAACGAAGCCATCTCCGTCAGCATCTGCAGATCCGGTTCCGTGACGCCGTTCTCCCACTTGGACACGGTACCCACCGTGACCGTCAGCGCCTCCGCCAGCTGCTCCTGTGTCAGCCCGCGCTCCTTGCGGTACTGTCTGATGTTTGCCGGAAGGCTGTGCTTCATAACTTTTCTTCCAGGCGCTTCAGCTCTTCGCGCGCAAAGCGGCAGAGCGCTTCGATGCAGCCGTCCTCATAGGGCAGCTTCATGCCGATTGCGGACATCAGTGCGGGATAGGACAGGCTTCCTCCCTTTCTGCAGAGCGCGTCATACTGCGCGACGGCGGCCGCAGCGTCCTTTTGGAACAACTCATAAAACTGCATCGCGCAGACCGTGGAAAGCGCGTAGCTCATGACATAGCGGGGGAACATGTAGATCACCATATCCCGGAACAGATCGTTCCCTTCCGCATAGAGTTCCTCCAGATCACCCGCGTTCATCCCCGGGAAATAGGCCTGTTCCAGTTCCCTGACGTAAGCCACGATTTCCTCAAAGGATGCGTCGGGATGCGTCAGGATATAGCCTTCCGTCTCATGCTCCTTGCAGAAGGCCGCGATTTCCTCAAGCATCGTGCAGAAGTGATCATAACGGAATTTGTCCGCGTCCTTTCCGAAAAAGCCCTCTGCGCCGGAGAAGGTAAAGAGCTCCATTGTCTTGGAAGGAATTTCCACGGCGTCATGTACCATATGGTCCAATATCGCGGGGTAATGCGATTCCTTTGTCAGACAGCCCTGCCAGGCGTGTCCGATCTCATGCGTGAAGACGCTGACATCCGACGCCGTCCCGTTGCAGTTGCTGAACACGAAGGGATACAGATCGCGCTTTAAGTCCGTCTGGAAGCCCATGCCGCTGACCTTTTTGTCCGAAGGCGCGACATCAAAGCTGCCGGTGTCGATCATGCTGCGGAAAAATTCCGCGAGTGACGGATTCAGCTTCTCGTACATGGCAAGCGTGGCTTCGGTCAGTGCCTGCACATCTCCCGCCGGAAGCGCGTTGCCGTCCGGAAAGCGCAGAATGTAGTCATAACGATACAGCTCTTCCAGACCGAGACGCTGTTTCTGCGCTTCGCGGATCTCGCAAAGCAGCGGCACCAGATGCTCCTTCACCTGCGCACAGAAGCGGCTCAGCTCCGCTTCGCCGTAGTCATTCCTGTCGTAATTGACATTCATGTAAGCGATATAATCTGTGAAGCCGTTGGCCTTGGCGATGCTGTCGCGTACCTGCGTCACTTCCTTCAGCAGTTTTACATACTCTTCCTTCTTCTCGCGGTAAGCAAGCAGCATCGCTTTTGTGGCGTCGCGGCGTGTTTCGCGGTCCGGGTCCTCCCGGAGTTTCATCAGCTCGCCTTCGCTGTAATCCTTCCCGCGGAAAGGAATCCGGAGCATGGCCTTCATCCGCTGGTATTCGTTTGTAAGCTCCGCTTCCTTCGCGATGAGCTCCAGTCCGTCCTTCTGCAGGCGGAAGGATTTTTCCAGGCGGAAGCGGTACTCTTCGCCGAAGCGCTTTGTCACTTCCGGGAAAAAGGGAGAATCCAGCACCGCCCGCGCAAAAGGCGAGTTCGGCAGCTGGCTCACGCCGCCCATCTCGTAGGCAACCGCTTCCGCATAGGTCTGATCGGAAGAATCCAGGCTCATGTGAATGTAAGCCAGTGTCGCCATGTAGCCCAGCTCCTCCGAGAGCTTTTCCTCCGCTTCCAGTACGGCAAAGAGCGCCTCGGCGTCCCTGGCTTCCTCCACCTCTTTTGTCAGCCGTTCCAGCTCCGCACGGGCTTTTTCATAATCCGTCCGTTTGTACTCCAGTTCGTTGAAATGATAATCGTTTCGCATGGTGAAAACCTCCTGTCGTTTTCTCTATACTACCTGCATCCGCCCCTGTTTCCCAGATCCGTATTTTCCTGTTTGGAAGAAAATAATTTTCCTGTTTGGAAACATTATAACACAGGGGGGAGTGTGGTACAATGTTGGAAAACGTTTTTTTGAAAGGACAGATCCATGGCAAAGAAAAAACAAGAGCAGATTCTGGTCATCGATGTCGGCAACACGAACATCACCTGCGGTGTATTTTGCGGTGACGAGATTGCGGCGACCTTCCGCCTGATGACGGGAGAGACGCACACCTCGGACGAGTACGGCGTGCTCTTGCGCGAAATGCTGCAGATCAATAAGATTTCCCCGGACGCGCTGCAGGGTGTTGTCATCGCTTCCGTCGTGCCCAAGGTCATGCACGCGCTGACAAACGCGATCATCAAATACATCGGGAAGGAGCCGTATATTGTCGGCCCGGGCATCAAGACCGGCCTGAAGATCACCTCCGACAATCCGCGGGAAATCGGTCCGGATCTCATCGTGGACTGCGTGGCCGCGGTGGAGCTTTACGGTACGCCGGTGCTGGCGGTGGATTTCGGCACGGCGACGACGTACATTCTCGTCAACGAAAAGGGCGAGCTGTGCGCGGGCGCGATCGCACCGGGCATCCGCATTTCCGCGAAGGCGCTCTGGGAGGATACGGCGCGGCTCCCGGAAATCGAGATCAAAAAACCGGACACGGTGCTTGGTCGCGACACGATTTCCACGATGCAGGCCGGTCTTGTCTACGGCCAGATCGGACAGAGCAAATACATCATCAGTGAAATGAAGCGCGAAAGCGGCCTGCCGCAGATGAAGGTCGTGGCAACGGGCGGCCTCGGGCGCATGATTTCGGAAGAGGTTGCGGAGATTGATGTCTACGACCCGCAGCTGACGCTGAAGGGCCTGAAGATTTTATACGAGAAAAACAAGCACAGCAAACCGCAGGTGAAGGAATCGGAGACGGAGTGATGGCGGAGAAAAAAACCAAAAAACCACAGGCATCACGCAAACCGCAGCGGAAGGGAACCGGCAACAGCGGGACGAAAAAGCAAAAGACCGTGGAACCACAGGCATCACACCCGACGCAGGTCGTTCTCTGCGGCGCGAATGCGTATGAAGAAAAATACTGGCTGAATCCGGTGTTCGATAAAATCCCCGACAGCATTAAAGAGGAGCTGCGCACCATTTGCATCCTTTTCACACAGGACGCCGGCGGTGTGTTTACGCTGGTTTTTGATGAGGAAGGGCATCTGGAAGCGGAAGCCTTTGCGGACGAAGAAGACATCACCTATGACCGTGTCAGCGCGGCGCTTCTGACGGGCGCGGTCAGGAAACGACGCGCGGATATGTTCCACATGCTGGAAATGTACTACCGCATCTGCGTGCTGCATGAAGACGCGGCAACGGTTCTGACAGAAGAAGAGGAATAAGCCGAACCCCTTCGGCAGGGGATGCGTCTCAATCCCGTCTGCGGTTTGCCAAAAGAATCAGTCGAAGCAGCTGCAGGACGGAAGATGCCGCCGCCGCGACATAGGTGAGGGCAGCCGCGTTCAGCACTTTCTTCGCGCTTTGTTTTTCCTCCTGCCCGAGGATGCCGTACTGCTCCAGCATCACCAGCGCCCGGCGCGAGGCGTCAAACTCCACGGGCAGCGTCACAATCTGAAACAGCACCGCAAGCGAAAAGATCAGGATGCCCGCCGTGATGATGGCGGGAAAACGTCCGATGATGAGACCGATAATGACAATCGGAAGGCCGAGCTGCGCACCGATATTTGCGGCGGGCACCAGGGCCCGGCGGACGCTGTAAGGACCGTAACCGAAGTTGTTCTGGCAGACATGGCCGCATTCGTGTGCGGCAACCGCGATCGCCGCAATGGACGCGGAATCATAGGTGGTCTCGGAGAGGCTCACGCGATGATCCTTTGCGCTGTAATGATCGGTCAGCGTGCCTGCGACCCGCACAACGGCGATGTCATAGATGCCGTTCTGCTGCAAAATCCGCTCCGCGACCTGCGCTCCCGTCATGCCGCTCATCGCACGCACCTGTGCGTATTTTTTATAGGCGCTTTTGACACGGGCACTTGCCAACAGGCAGATTACCGCGCCGACAATCACCAGCAGATAGGTCCAGTCCCAGTATAATCCGTACATGATGATACCTCCGCATGTCACTTATATGGTATAGTAAAAGTATGACACATCCGCTTGAAATAGGCAAGGTAAGCCTTGCGCACAATATCCTGTTCGGACCGATGGCGGGCATTTCCGACCTGCCCTTTCGGCTGCTCTGCCATGAAATGGGCGCGGCCTGTGTCTGCACGGAGCTGATCAGCGCCAAAGCCATTACCTTCAAAAACAGAAACACCGCGGCGATGCTGGAGACACATCCGGCGGAGCGTCCGGTTGCGCTGCAGCTCTTCGGCCACGAGCCGGAGATTTTTACCGCGGCGCTCCGGATGATCGAAGCGGGCGGATATGACTTTGATATTCTGGATATCAACGCCGGCTGTCCCGTGCCGAAGGTGGTGTCAAACGGAGAAGGCAGCGCACTGATGAAAACGCCGCGGCTCATCGAGGATATCGTTCGCGCCTGCGCGGGGACGCATCCCGTGACGGTGAAGCTGCGCTCCGGCTTTGACCCGCGGCATATCAACGCCGCGGAATGTGCGCTGGCCGCGGAAGCGGGCGGTGCGGCGGCAGTGACGGTACACGCGCGCACGCGGGATCAGATGTACGCCGGAACAGCGGACTGGTCCGTTATCCGCGCAGTGAAGGACGCGGTGAAGATTCCCGTGATCGGAAACGGTGACGTGACCGACGCGCAAAGCGCAAAGCGCATGACGGAAGAAACCGGCTGCGACGGCATTATGATCGCCAGAGCCGCGCAGGGCAACCCCTGGGTGTTCCGTGAAGTGTTGCATGAATTGCAAACGGGCGAGGCACTTCCCCGCCCGTCCGCCGAAGAAATTTTAACAATGATTGTTCGTCACGCAGATCTATTGACGCAATACAAAGGTGAATACGTCGCCGTGCGCGAAATGCGAAAGCACGTCGCATGGTACACAGCGGGCTTCAAAGGTGCCGCGAGGATGCGCGACAGGGTCAACCTGATCGAGAATATGAATGAGATGAAGGCACTCTGCGCGGCCTTTTTCCGGGACGCGTGAAGCCTTACTTCCGCTCCTTCAGCGTCGCGTAAATCACCGCCTTGATCGTGTGCATCCGGTTTTCCGCTTCCTCAAAGACGAGCGAGCGGTCGGATTCGAAGACGGCGTCCTCCACTTCCATTTCGTTCAAACCGAACTTTTCCTTGATCTCTCTGCCGATCGTCGTGTTCAGATCATGGAAGGCCGGCAGGCAGTGCATGAAAATGGCCTTCTCGTCGGCGTTGTCCATCAGCGCCTGTGTGACGCGGTAAGGCTCCAGGTCCTTGATCCGCTCCGCCCAGGCTTCTTCGGGCTCTCCCATCGACACCCAGACATCGGTATAGAGCACATCCGCGCCGCGCGTGCCTTCCATCGCGTCTTCCGTGAAGGTGAGCGTCGCGCCGCTTTCCTTCGCGATCTCTTCGCACTGCGCGACGAGTGTTTGATCCGGGAAATACTTTTTGTTCGTGCAGGCGACAAAGTGCATGCCCATCTTGGCACAGGCCACCATGAGCGAATTGCCCATGTTGTAACGCGCGTCGCCCAGGAAGCAGAGCCGGATGTCCTTCAGATAACCGAAGTGTTCCTGTATCGTGAGAAGGTCCGCGAGCATCTGCGTCGGGTGAAACTCATTTGTCAGGCCGTTCCAGACCGGCACCTTCGCGTATTCGGCGAGCGTCTCCACAATCTCCTGCCCGAAGCCGCGGTATTCGATGCCGTCGTACATCCCGGCCAGCACCCTTGCCGTATCGGCGATGGATTCCTTCTTGCCGATCTGGGAACCGGTGGGATCCAGGTACGTCGTCCCCATTCCGAGGTCATGCGCCGCCACCTCAAAGGCGCAGCGCGTACGCGTGCTTGTCTTTTCAAAAATCAGGGCGATGTTCTTGCCCTTCAGTTCATCCGTCGTCAGTACGCCGTTCTTCTTTTTGAGCTTCAAATCCGTCGCCACATCCAGAAGATGACGGATTTCCTCCGGCGTAAAATCCAGCAGTTTCAAAAAGTCTTTGCCGTATAGATTGACCTCGTCCATGTTTGTTCTCCTTGTGTGATTAGTTACACTACGCGATAATACGGATTGCTCCGTGCTACGCACTCTCGCAATCCTGCGTCCATTCGGAAATCGCCCCGCTCAGGAACAGACGCGTGGCTGTATTCCTCATGTCCGTACGGGTCTCAAATACATGCAGGTCCGCATGCAAGCATGCGACCATGCATGTGCTTGATCCCCTATATCGCTCATTATACCATATCTTCCTCCGCGGGTTCGACCAGAAGGCGGTTTCCGTCGATCCCTGTAACCCTGGCGACGGTGCCGGGCTCCGGTACGGGCTTCCCCGGCGCGGGCAGCGCCTTCCATTCCATCCCGTCGATGCGGATGCTTCCCGTACGCGCCTCGCCGTCCAGGGGCGTTGTGATGATGCCCTCCGCGCCGAGAATATCCCCCGGCTGCCCGGGCGCGTCCTTCCGTTTGCGCAGCGCAAGCGCGTACAGCAGCGCCGCCAAAAGAAAGACGATGCCGATGATCAGGGCGTACTGCATGATGCCCTCTGCCGCGCCGCCTCAAACAGAAGCACCGACGCGGAAACGGCCGCGTTCAGCGATTCGTTTTTCCCGGCCATGGGGATGTATACCCTGTCGTCACAGGCCTCCGCCACCTCCGCGCGGATGCCGTTCGCCTCGTTGCCAATGACAAAGCCGACAGGCCTTTCCGTCATGTCGATCGTGTGATACGCCCTCGCCTGTTGATCTAACATCGCGGCAAAGACCCTGACCCCCGGTCCTTCCCGCAACGCGCGGATCTCCGCGGGCAGATCCTCCGTTTGGGAAAAAGGTATACGGAAAATGCTGCCCATCGTCGCCCGCACCACCTTCGGATTGTAGATGTCCGCACAGTCCGCGCTCATCAGGATATGCGAAACACCCGCTGCCTCGGCTGATCGGAATATCGTTCCTAAATTACCGGAATCCTGAATCCCGTCCAAAATCAGCACAGGTGCCGACGGCCCCTTCGACGAACTCAGGGTCCCCGAATCGTCTGCCGGCTGAGCCTGTCGAAGCCCCGGAGCGTCCTGCTCTCTGCGCTTCACCACCGCAAGAATCCCCTGCGGCGTTTTGACGGCGGACATCTTCGCGAACACCGCGTCCGAAACATCCGTGACGACGGCGGCGTTTTGCTCCAGAAAACGTTGTTCCTCCGACGATGCCCTGACACGAAAAGAAGCGCTCACGTACACTTCCGCAAGCGCTTCCGGCGGTGCCTCCGACACGAGGCGCCAGCCCTCCGCGACAAAGACGCCGTCCCTGTCGCGCTCCTTTTTCTTACTCTGGTACGCGCAGACCTGCTTCACACGCGCGTTTTCCCGACTGGTTATCACTGTATCGTTTTGGCAATTTCGTACTGATAATCACTGATCGTCTTCTGCATCGCCAGCGCTTCTTCAATATCATCATCGATGAACTCGCCGTTGCGGTAGCAGACGACGCGGTTGCTCTTCCCTTCCGTCAAAATGTCCGCGGCATACGCGCCCATCGTCGTGGCATAGACGCGGTCCTTGCAGGTCGGGTTGCCGCCGCGCTGCAGATAACCGAGAATCGTCGCGCGGGTCTCAATGCCCGTCGCCGCCTCGATGCGCCTGGCCATGGAGGTGGAGTGACCGATGCCCTCGGCGTTGATGATCAGGTGATGCGTCTTGCCGAGCTTGCGGTTGTCAATGATGTTGTTGATGATGCGCTGTTCGTCGTAATCATATTTTTCCGGCAGCAGCAGATCATCCGCGCCCGTCGCAATGCCGCACCACAAAGCGATGTAACCCGCGTGCCGTCCCATCACCTCGATGACGGAACAGCGCTCGTGAGAGGTGGAGGTGTCACGCACCTTGTCAATCGCTTCCATGGCGGTGTTGATCGCAGTGTCAAAGCCGATGGTGTATTCCGTACAGGAAATGTCCAGATCAATCGTGCCCGGCACGCCCACGGTGTTGATGCCGTGTCTGGCCAGCGCCTGCGCCCCGCGGTAACTGCCGTCGCCGCCGATGACGATCACGCCGTCGATGCCGTGCTTTTTGCAGATCTCCGCGCCGCGCTTCACGCCTTCCTCTTCATGGAATTCCAGGCAGCGCGCGGTGCCCAAAATCGTGCCGCCGCGGCCGATGGTGTCGGAGACGCTGTGGTTATCCATCTCAATGATCTCTTCGTCCAACAGCCCCTGGTAGCCCTTCTTGATGCCCTTGACCTTCAGGCCGTTCGCGATCGCCCGCCGCACCACCGCGCGAATGGCGGCGTTCATGCCCGGCGCGTCTCCGCCGGAGGTCAATACCGCGATGGTCTCAATGCTCTTCTTTGCTTTTCCCGTTTTTGCAGCCATAGTTCACTCTTCTTCTTTTTCGGTTTGCGGTTCCACTTCATATTTTATTAAAATTCATGATTTCATGCAAGATAAACCGCGAAAAAATATGCGCCGCAGCCGAAAAACACCGCCGTGCTTCCTGTACTTTTTTCCTCTTTTATGCTACAATATTTCCATGTAGGAGGAGTGAGTACCATGAAGAAGTTTTTCCTTTTATTCTTTCTTGCGGGCACACTGACACTGTCCGCTCTTTCCGGTTGCGCAACGCATGAATACGCTGATACAACAGAATCCCTGATCATCGGCGCGGAGGATCTGGCGGCCCTCATGGGACAGGACGGCGTTGTTTTCGTGGACATGCAGTCCCCGGAGGATTACGCCGTATCACATCTGGAAGGCGCGGTGAACATCCCTTCCTCTGATCTCGTGATCAGCGTGCCGGTGGCCAATATGCTGACCTCGAAGGCAAAGGTCGAGGAAGTCATGGGCGCGAACGGCATCTCCAATGATTCCACCGTCATCGCCTATGATACGGACAAGATGAGCGCCTCACGTCTGCTCTGGACGCTGTACATGTACGGCTTTGACCGGGTGAAGGTGGTGAACGGCGGCTTTGCGGCGATCCAGGCCGCGGGGCTGACGGTGACGGACGCCGTCCCTTCCGTGACGCCCGCAAGCTTTACCGCCGGAGAAGCGCTCGGGGAGTACAACGTCAAGATGGCTTATGTCAAGGATTTCGTGGACAACCCGCGGGAAGGTGTGACGCTTCTGGACGTGCGCAGCGACGAAGAATACATGACCGAGGGCAAGATCCCGACGGCCGTGATGTACAACTATCTGGAGAATTATTACGAAGACGGCACCTTCAAGGTAAAGGAAATGACGCGGATCAATTACAAGGAACGCGGCATTTACCCGGAGGATGAGATCATCATCTACTGCCGGTCCTCCTTCCGTGCCGCGCCGGTCTTTGTGCAGCTGTATGAAGCCGGCTACCGCAACATCAAGCTTTATGACGGGGCCTTTTTGGAGTGGTCCGCCAACGCCAGCAATCCGATCGAACTGCCGGAAGGCGCTGCGGCTCCCGCCAAACAGGACGCGTCTTAAGCGATACACAGTGTTTATCATATTTTACCAAGGAGGAGAAACAAGATGAAAAAGAAACTCGCACTGACAATGGCTCTGATGCTTGTTACGGGCGCACTGGCAGCCTGCGGCGGAGGTTCCGGCGGCAGCTCCGGCGGCGCGGCAAGCTCTGCGGCACCGGCGGAACAGAGCACGGCCGCTGCGGCAAGCACGGAAGAAGCGGCACCGGCGGGCAATGCGCTGGAAGACGCCGCGATGAATTACTTTAACAACTTCCCCTGGGGCGAAATCGGCAACAACCAGATCTCTCCCGCGGATCTTTTCGCAAAGATCGATGCCGGTGAGGACATCCTCATCATTGACGTGCGTCAGGCGGACGCCTACGGCGAGAGCCACTTAAAGGGCGCGGTCAACATTCCTTATCAGGAAATCCCCGCCAATCTGGACAAGATTCCGGATGACAAGACCGTCTTCGTGAACTGCTACACGGGACAGACCTCTTCCCAGACCGTGGCGCTCTTAAACATCGCCGGCAAGTACGCCATCAACATCCAGAGCGGCTGGAACCGCGGCATTTCCCAGGCGGACGGCTTTGAAGCCTACACGGAAACCGACGCCAATGAGCTTCCGGGCGGCAGCTATCCGGTGGACGCGTCGATTGCCTCCGCAATCACGGATTATTACAAAGAAGCCGACGGCCACAACTACAAGTACTTCAACTTCCCGGTGGATGATCTGAAGGCGCTTGTGGACGCGGAAAGCGACGAATACACCATCCTCTCCGTCCGTCAGGCGGAGGACTACGCGAAGGGGCACATCGCGGGCGCGATGAACATTCCTTTCGGCAAGGGCATGCAGGAATCCTTCTCCGAGATCCCGACGGACAAGCCGGTGATCGTGTACTGCTACACCGGCCAGACGGCCTCCCAGGTGATGGCGGTGCTGCGCATGCTGGGCTACGAGGCGTACAACCTCAACGGCGGCATGGGGAAAGAAGACGGCTTCGGGTGGCTGGAGAACGGCTATCCGGTGGTTACGGATTAACGTAACGAACGCCTGCCTCGGCAGCTGATGTATCCACCGGGCGCGGCATGAATATTCATTTCTTGAATTCCTCAGAGGAGCTGCTGTAAAGCGGCTCCTCTGTGTAGTATAATGGACAGCATGAGCAAATTAATGATTCTGGGCGGGTCGAATTGTCAGCTGCACGCGCTGAAACGGGCGCGGGCGCGCGGCATCGAGACCGTACTGATTGATTATACGGCGCATCCGCCGGGGAAGGAGCTCGCGGATGTGCATATCGGGGTCAGCACCTTCGACGCGGAAGCCTGCATCCGCGCGGCAAAGGAGGAGCGGATCGACGGCGTGCTGGCCGTCGGAACGGACCAGCCGGTGCTGACGGCGGCGCGGGTGGCGGAAGCCTGCGGGCTGCCGACTGCGCTTTCCGTGGAACAGGCGCTGGCCGTGACGAACAAGCGGGAAATGAAGCGCCTCTACCTCGCGGCGGGGATTCCGACGCCCGCCTGGCAGTTCCTGCGCGGGGACGGCGTCTTTACGGACGCGGAAGGCAAGGCACAGCCGTTTTCGCTGCAGGCACCCTTTGTCCTCAAGCCCCTGGATTCCCAGGGACAGCGGGGCGTGTTCCTCGCGCGTTCCGAAGAAGAGCTGCTGCACGATCTGCCGGAAACGCTTTCGTTTTCCGGGGAAGATACCTGTCTGGTGGAAGAATACATCGCGACCGCGGCGCAGGCTGACGGCGCACATAGGGACAGCGGCGAAATCACGGTGAGCGGCTGGGTCAGGGACGGCGTCTTTTTCCCGCTGACGATCACGGACCGCCTGCATTATCCGGACACGGTACACATCGGCGTCTGTACGGGGCATCGCTATCCTTCCGTCTACATCGCGCAGAAGGATGAAATCATTGCGCTGTGCCGGCAGGTGACGAAGGCCTTTTCCCTGACGGAAGGGCCCTTCTATTTCCAGATACTTCGGCGCAGCAGTGACGGTGCGCTCTTTGCCAATGAAATCGCCTGCCGCATCGGCGGTGCCTTTGAGGACATCACGATCCCATATCTCACGGGCTTTGACATCCTGGACGCGGCCATCGATCTTGCGCTGGGGTTACCGGAGCACGCGACAGCGAACGTTTTTCCGGCCCCCGCCTGCCATGACGACAGCGCTCCGCAGCGCTGCTTTGTACCGCTGCTGTTCTGCCGCCCCGGCACCGTCAAACACATCACGCCCGCGGAAACGCTGCTTGCGCTTCCCGGCGTCGCGGACTGTGCTTACAACTTCAAAGAAGGGGACACCGTCCCGGAAATGCGGAACGCCACGGCCCGTTTCGGACACGCGGTGATCTTCGGAGATCCAAAAGAAATCGGGACACATGTCCGCCGCTTTTTCGAAACGCTTCGCGTGGAAAGCACCACGGGCGAAGATCTGCTGCAGCGGGAGCTGACGGGCTTTACGGAATCCTGACATGATTCACGACGCGCTCAAAACGGAGAAGTTTTTTCGGATGATACCTCGCAAGCGAAAACACAAAACAGAATATGGCCGCGTGCATTTCTTCCGGAAAGCCGCAAGCCGCCTTCTCCTCCTGATGCTGACGGCAACACTCACGGCAACGCTCTTTTCCTGCACCGCAAAAAAAGAGCAGCAACGCGTCGTGATCGGCTATCAGTTCGGCACGGCCTATGCTCCGCTGGAGCTGATGAAGGCGCGCGGAATGCTTGAAGAAAACATGCCCGGCGTCACGGTCGAGTGGCGGCAGTTGGGAGGACCCACGCCCATCCGCGAGGGCATGCTGAACGGGGAAATCACCTTCGGCTTCATGGGCGTCTGTCCGGTGCTGATCGGCATGGACAACGGCATGCCCTGGAAATACGCCTGCGCCTTAAGTGCCAATGAGGTGGCCGTCATCACGCGAAGCGACAGCGTGCAAAGCCTGAAGGATCTTAACGAAAACGACCGCATCGCGATTCTCTCCCCCGGCTGTACGCAGCATGTGCTGCTGTCGTTGCTCGCAAAGGAACAGCTGGGCGACGCCTCAGCGCTGGACGCGCAGCTCGTGTCCATGACGCATCCCGACGCCGTAAACGCCCTGCTCTCCGGCACGGAGATCAGCGTGCATGTGACGACGCCGCCTTATATCCAGAAAGAGCTTTCTCACGGAATGCACCGGATGGCCGACGGCACAGACATCATGGGAGAGCCCTTCACCTTTATCTGCTCCGTGGCGATGGAAGAAACCTACGAGAACAACCGCGAGACCTATGATCTCTTTTACGAAACGCTGGCGGAAGCGATTGATGAAATCAACCGAAACACCGAAGCGGTCTCCGCGGAACTGGCACCGGTCTACGGCATTTCCCCGGAGGCGCTGTACGAACAGATGACATACAACGGCACGATTTATTCCACCGAATTGCAGGGAATTGAGGCGATGCGCGACGCGATGCTCTCCTGCGGCTTTCTTAGGAACGCAATCCCGACAGAGGATCTGGTATTTGAATGAACGATAGCGGTCATAAAAAAAAGAATCGCCTGTACCGGTGGATCTGGGTTCTTGTCCTCTTGCTTGCCTGGGAACTGACCGTACGGCTCAGTGATATCTCACCGCTGATGCTTCCGGGCATCGGCGATATTCTGAGTGCGCTTGTCCGTGACGCGACGGAAGGCCGGCTCCTCACACAGACCCTGTTTTCCCTCGGCATGATTGCCGGCGGAATGCTCTGCTCTTTTGTGTTGGCGCTGTTCCTCGCTTATTTGTCGCGCCTGCATGAAATCCCCGAGGCACTGGTGCAGGTGCTTTGCACCATCGCGCATCCCCTGCCGGGACTTGCGCTCATGCCGCTCATCATCCTGTGGTTCGGCACGGGCACAGGCGCGGTCTTCGCGCTCATCGTCCATTCCGCGCTCTGGCCGCTGCTGCTGAATCTCGTGACCGGACTGGAGCGGACACCGGAGCTTTATACGGATCTCGGAAAGAGTCTCTCGATGTCGCAGACCGCCGTCTTTTTTGAAATCCGGCTGCGCTATGCCGCACCGGAATTGATTGCGGGCTTAAAGACCGCCTGGGCCAGAAGCTGGCGGGCCTTCATCGGCGCGGAGATGGTCTTCGGTGCCGTCGGTGCCTACGGCGGCATCGGCTCTTACCTTCTGACCCGGCGCACCTTCATGGATACGGCGGGGCTCTTTGCCGGCATTCTCATCGTGGTGCTCATCGGCATTTTCGTGGAAGGCCTGCTCTTTCGTCTGATCGAAAAACAGACCGTGGATAAATGGGGGATGCGGACATGAGCTTTCTGGAAATCCGGAATTTATGCGTTTCCTATCCCGCGGGCGAAGACGGCGCGCGGCTGCGGGTGCTTGAAGACTTAAGCTTTGACGTGGCGCAGGGAGAATTCCTTGTCGTCACGGGAAAAAGCGGCTGCGGAAAGACAACGCTGCTGCGCACGATCGGCGGCTTCCTTGCGCCGGATGACGGCAGCATTCTTCTGGACAGTGCGCCCGTCCAAACACCCGGCAAAGACCGCATGATGATCTTCCAGAGCTTTGACCAGCTCTTCCCCTGGTTCAGCGTGAAGGAAAACCTCTGCTACGCGATGAAAAAAACCGGGATTCCGGCAAAGGAGCGCGAGGCCGCGGCGGAGCGCTTTCTTGCGGACACCGGTCTGACGGCCTTCGCAAACGCCTGTCCGAACGCGCTCTCCGGCGGCATGAAACAGCGCGCGGCTCTCGCACGCGCGCTGTCCTTACAGCCTTTGTTGTTTCTGATGGACGAGCCCTTTTCCAGCCTGGATGAGGAGACCCGTTTGGAGATGCACGATCTGATCCGCCGCCTCATTAAGGAACAGGGCAAAACCGCCATCCTCGTCACCCACGACAGGGTGGAAGCGAAAGCCCTCGGTGACCGCATCATCAGTCTCTGAGGCCTCTCCCACGAAAGCGTCGGTCAGTTGAAGTTATACTCCGTTACAATCTTATCCCTTCCCGTGACCTGATCGTGGAAGTATTCGTAGTTGCAGATCCCGAGGTAAGAACCGGAAATGTTATACACCTGGTCATATCCGTTTGCCTGCAACGCCAGCAGCGCGTTGTAGGAACGCTGCGAGGAACGGCAGTGCAGATAGACCGGCTTGTTCTTCGGAATCTCCTTCATGCGCTTGCGGAACTCGCTCAGCGGAATGTTCTTCGCGCCCTTGATGTGACCGAGCTTGTATTCACCGAGCTCGCGCACGTCAATGATGAGCGCTTTCTTCTTCACCAGATCACGCACCTCGTTCACCTTCACCTGTTTGAATTTGCCGTACAGGATGTTGAGCCCCACGAGCGCCGCGTGATTGACGACGTCCTTCGCGGTGGAGTATGCCGGCGAATAGCAGAGCTCCAGTTCCTTCAAGTCCTCGAGCGTGCCGCCCATCTGGATCAGCGTGGCGATGACATCAATGCGCTTGTCCGCCGTGCCCTTGCCGATGGCCTGTGCGCCCAGAATCTTTCCGGTCGGGTACTCAAAGAGCAGCTTGAAGTGCATGGGGTTTGCCCCCGGCATCAGTCCCACCTTGTCGCCCGGAATCACGTAAACAAAATCATAAGGGATGCCCGCCGCCTTGCAGGCCTTTTCGTTCAGGCCGGTGCAGGCCGCGTTTAAGTCAAAGACGCGGACGCAGGAGGAACCGACAACGCCCTTGTTGTTATGCGGAATGCCGTAAAGCGCATCCGCCGCGGCGCGTGCCTGCCGCTGTGCGGGACCGGCCATGGTGAGGCGGCCCGGCTTGTGCGTCAGCTGATTGTAAACTTCGATCGCATCGCCGACCGCGTAAATGTCGGGATCGGAGGTCTGATAGTTGTGATCGACCTTAATGGCACCGGTCTCGCCAAGCTCCAGACCGGCCTTTGCCGCAAGCTCCGTCTCCGGCCTGACACCGATGGCCAGCACCACCGCCTGCGCCTTGACCTTCTTGCCGTCCGCAAGCGTCACGTCGGAAGCGCCGATGGATTTCACTCCGCTCCCCAGCAGGAGCTTCACGCCCTTGTCATGCATCTCGCGGTGCAGAATCTGCGCCATATCATCATCAAAGGGCGTCATGACCTGTTCCATCGCATCGATCAGCGTGACGTTGAAACCGCCCTCCCGTAAGTTTTCCGCAGCCTCCATGCCGATGAAGCCGCCGCCGATCACCGCAATGTCCTGCACCTTATGCTTGCGGATATAGGCGTCCAGCGCGGCAATGTCCACGACGTTGCGGATGGTGAACACGTTCTTGTTGTTCACGCCGGCAATCGCCTTCGGCTTCACGGGCGCGGCACCCGGCGAAAGGAAGAGCGTGTCATACGCTTCCTCCGTCTTTTTGCCGGTCTTGACGTTCTTCACCGTGACCGTCTTTTTCTTGCGGTTGATGGCGGTGACTTCGTAACCCGTGCGTGCCTCGATGTTGTACTGGTTTTTGAACTGCGCGGGATCCATCAGGACAAGATCCGCGGAATGCGCAACCGTGCGCGAGAGAAAGAAGGGCAGGCAGCAGTTGGAGAAGGACACATTCGGTCCCCGCTCAAACATGATGATCTTCGCGTCCTCATCAATGCGCCTTGCTCTTGCCGCGACGGAAGCGCCGCCGGCCACACCACCTACAATTAAGATTCGTTTGCTCATAATATGACTCCTTTCTTAAGTCTTAAGCCCTGATACCGGTTTTCTTATACACTTTGTTTCCGAGCACGCCCCCGATCACCATGAAGGGCAGGAACACCCAGCCGGAAAGCGAGAAGGCCGCGATGGGCGAATACAGCGCGCCGGCGTTGCAGCCCTGTGCCATTCTCGTGCCGAAGCCCATCGTGAAGCCGCCGATGCAGTACATCACCGCTTCCTTGCCGGTGATGGAAAGCGATTCCTTCACGGTGGCAATCCAGTTTCCCGCCAGCAGCATGTAGATCACCGCGCCGAAGAGGATGCCGATATCCTGCATTGTGACGGCCTGCTCTAAGAAGGGTGTCTCAAAGGCGCCACCCATCGTGGTGTTGGCGAAGATCGCGATCTTCTCCGGAGAGACGCCGAAAGCGATCAGCACTCTCGCCACCCAGAGACCGTAAGGCGTGGACGCGCCCCATTCCGATTTGAAGAGCGCAAGCAGCAGCGTGAACAGAACGGTCAGCCCGATCGCGCCTTCTTTCAAAGTGAAGGGCTTGACAATGAAATGATAGTAGGTGTCCCTGGAGAAAAACTTGGCCTTGGAAATATCATAGTCATACGCGGATGCCTGCAACGCTTCCGTCCCGACGCCCGTGTAGCGTCCGCTTTCCTTCTGCTTTTTCTCATACCACATGCAGGCCTTGTACAGCGCGAGGCAGAGCACGCCTGTCAGAAGAATCGCGCCGAGAAAGCCGTTGAAGCCGTCCCACTTGAACAGATCCGGGAAGAAGAAGCCGCCGCCCTTTCCCGCGCCGCGTTCGGAGGAAATGACGCTCTTTTCAATCCATGCCTGCGAATACTGCAGCGGGAAGCCCACGAAGACGCCGATGCCGAAGAAGATCAGCGTCAGCACCGCCCGCGGCGAAGCGCATGCCACGTCCTGCATGACGCCAGAGGCGCAGCAGGAGGAAATTGCCATGCCGAAGCCAAAGACCGCCGCGCCGACGCAAAGCCCCAGGTTCACCGGGTTGATCCACAGATCCAGCTGCGCGAAGTTCTCGTCCCGGTAGGCAAAGCCCGCCACGATGATCGAGGTGATGAAAAACATAAAGGCCAGCGTGCGCATCAGCTGTGTGCTGCCGGTCCGGCAGGCGCGGTTGACGCTGCCCGCAAAACCGGAAAAGGCGCGGGACAGCACATAGCCGAAGCCGATGCCGATGAGAAGCCTGAGCGCGATGTTCGGCTTTAAGACGAGCGCGCCGCCGATCGCAAGCACCGCGAACAAAACGACGCCGGCAACCGCCTGCCCTGTGTTGATGTTTGACTTGAAGCTTTGATTGTCCATAAAGAACCCTCCTTACCGCTGCTTACGCGTGCTGTGTCACGGCATCCATGATGCGTTTATGCAAGGCCGTCATGTCCGGCCGTTCTATGATTTCGCTGCGGCGGTCCGTAAAGGAAATGCCGCGCAGATCAATCTCATCGATGATATGTCCGGGTCTGGCGGAAAAGACAAGAATCCGGTCCGCCAGATACAGGGCTTCGTTAATGTCATGTGTCACCAGAAGGATGGTGCATTTCCTTCTGTTCTGCAAGGCTTCCAGGAGATTTTGCATCTCCTGTCTCGTCGCAGGGTCCAGCGCGGAAAAGGGCTCATCCATCAGCAGCACCTTCGGGTCGGAGACAAGCACGCGGGAAAGCGCCACGCGCTGCTTCATACCGCCGGAAAGCTCATAGGGCGGATACTGTTCAAAGCCCTTCAGCCCCGTCAGTTCCATGAAACGCGACACCCGTTCTTTGATCTCCGCCTTCGCGACGCCGCGCATCCGCAGACCGAAGGCGATGTTGTCAAAGACGTTCAGCCAGTTATACAGCGTCGGTTCCTGGAAGACCATGCCGCGGTCGGGACCGGGCTGCTTCACATCCTCGCCGTTCAGCGTCACGCGTCCTTCCGTCGGGAACAAAAATCCCGCGACCAGATTCAGAAGCGTTGACTTGCCGCAGCCGGAAGGCCCCAGAAGACAGACAAACTCACCGTCCGAAACATTGATGCTGATGTCGGTCAGCGCCTGCAGGCCTTCGCTTCCGCCGGCCTTCCCGAACACCACCGAAACACGGTCAAATTGTAAGAGTGCCTCTGTTTCTTCCAAGGGTCGCTTTCCTATTCTTCTTTCAAAAGGGCCTCGACAAACTGCGGGTCAATGAAGGCGCGCATGTAGTCGTGATCCGGTTTTTGCTTCAGGCTCTGCTGCTCATACAAAAACTCCGCCGTATCGATCACGGATTCCGCGTAATCCCCGATTTGTTCCGTCGTGCCGAGATAGGCGGGCAGAATCTGATCCTCCGCGGACAGCCAGATGGAGCCGCGCATCTGCATCAGCGCCTCTTCCGCGGAAATGTGCATGTATTCTCCGAGCAGTGCGGCACAGGCCTCCGGGTCTTCGCGGAACTCCGCTCCCGCGCGGTTGACCGCACGGATGTAGGCAGTGACCATGTCCGGATACTGCGCGGCAAACTCGTTGCGTACCATTTCGACATTGGTGGTCAGCACGCCTTCGGAGGCCAGCTCCTCGCTGGTCACGATCGTGCGTCCCTTCTGCAGCAGCGCGGAAACACCGGGTTCCCAGACGTACGCGGCGTCCAAATCTCCCCGCTCCCAGGCGGCGATGATGTCCGGTTGCTGCATGTCAAGGAGCGTGATCTCCTTTTCGTCAATGCCGTAAAGCTTCAGTGCGTTCAGCAGAGAATAATGCGCGGTGGAGGTAAAGGCCGCGGCGACTTTCTTCCCGCGCAGATCATCCATCGAATTGATCTCCGTCGCCTCGTAGGCCACAAGCTGTTCCGAGACGCCGATCACCTCATGGATCCAGATCAGGGAAACGTCCATGCCGTTTGCCCGCCCGAGGATGGCGGAGGAGGAACCCAGCATCGCGAAGTCGATTTCTCCGGCCATCATGGCATTGCGGATGTCGCCGGCCTCAAAGCTCATCACATTCACGGGCACGCCCATTTCTTCCTCGAAATAGCCCTTCACAATGGCAATCATCTCGTCATTGGGAAGCTGCTGCGTGCCGATGTTGACCTGCTTCGGTTTCGCGCCCTCGCCGCCGTTTGTCGCGGCACCGCCCCCGCCGTTTCCGGAAGAAGCGCAGGCCGTCAGCAGTGCGCACGCCAGCAGCAGCGCGGCGAAGCGAAATCCTTTTTTCATACCAAAAACTCCTTTCATGCCTTCCCGGCCCAGGGCACCAGCCTCTTTTCCACCCGTCGCAGCAGAAAATCAATGAGGATGCCGGTCAGCCCCATGATGAAAATCCCCACGAAAATCACGTCATTGCGCATGTTGCGCTGCGCGTCCAGCACCATCCAGCCGATGCCGGAAAGCGCCGCCACCATTTCCGCGGAGACCAGTGTCGTATAGCCGACGCCGAAGGCGGTGCGCATGCCGGTCAGCGTATCGGGCAGACAGTAAAAAAAGACGATGTGCAGGAACAGCTGACGCTGCGACGCGCCGAGTGCGCGCGCGCTGTTCTTGTAATCCGCGGGCACGCGCTTGGTGGCCGCCGCACAGGCGACAAAGATCGGCGGCAGACAGGCAAAGAGCAGCAGCACGATCTTGGATTCGTTGCCAAGTCCCAGCCACAGCACCAGCAGCACATAGTACGCCAGCGGCGGCAGGGGACGGAAAAACTCCACCAGCGGCTCAAAGACCGCGCCGAGGCGGGGGTGAAAGCCGGAGAGCATCCCCAGCGGCACACCGAGCAGCGTCGCGCCGCAGAAAGCAATCAGCAGTCTGCCGAGGCTGGCGCCGAGATGCGCGAGCAGGGTGTTGTTTTTATAACCGCCGGTGAGAATTTCGATGAAGGCGTTCCATACGGCACCGGGCGACGGCACGAGCCGTGTGTTCACCCATCCCAATGATGTCGCGAGAAACCATAACACAAAGACGCAGAGTATTGTCGCTGCCGTGATACAGATCCGTATAAACCGTTCCCGTTTTTCGGACAACTGAAACAACCTCCCCTGTGGCAAAACATCACTAAAATACTACCAAAAATCGCCGTAAAAAGCAAATAAGGAGAGGCGTTATTCCGCCACCCGGTACACGGTGACAGTGCTGTATGTTTCGTCTCCCGTGAGCGCGATGACGCGGGCACCGTAACGTAAGTCGGTGAAGCTGCCGACGGTTTCGCAACGGGTTTCGCAAAATGCTTTCAGCGCCTCGGCGAACATGATGTTGCCGTAGATGACATTGTAATAGGGCCGGTGTGAAAGAAGGTAGTCCAGCTCCGCGGTGTAAAGAATGTATTCGATGCCGTTTTCTTCGACATAAGCGGCAATGGCGGATACACCGTCCGGTGCGGCTTCGCCGGTTTCCGTGTCTGTCGAAGGAGCCGCGGTCTCCGCCCCTGTCGAAGGTGTCGCGTTCTTTGCCGCCTCCATCACATAAGGCAAATTTCTGTAGTCCAGCAGCTTCCCCTGATCAAAGTAAAAGCCGGTGTTCAGATTCCCGAGCGTCTTCGCGTCCTTCGGCACAAACGCGGCAAGCTTCTCCAGAAACTCCTCATAACTGCCGCTCTCCGCCGCCTGCCCCGCAGCGCTTTCCGCTGCCTGCCCCGAGGTTTCCGCCGCCTGCCCCGCCGCGCTTTCCGGGGGCAGCAGCCAGGGACGAATCTGCCAGACACTCATCCCAAGCGCCACAACAAGCGCAAGCGTCATGCCCGCGCTGACAAAGCCCCCCGCAGCTGTCGAAGCACGCACGGTCTCTGCGCCTGTCGAAGGGACCGGCGCCCCGTCAGATACCGTCGCAAGCGACAGCATCCTCCCCCAGAGCAGATACACAAAGGGGAAGAAGAAAACCAGACTCATCTGGTTAAATCGCCCGATGATGTAAATCCCGATCAACAGTCCCAAGAGCCCCGCAAGCAACTGCGCACATCCCCCGTCTTTTTTGCGTACGGCGGTGATGACGCCCGCAGGGATCGTGAGCGCCGCGGCAAGCAGAAACAGGCGTGTTTCCGGAAGATAGTAGGTGCCGCTCTCCCCGCGCCAGAGCCTTGCAAAGAAACCGATGAACTCCGTCAGACGCTCGGCGGGCGCGGCATCCAGACCGAAGTCCGCCGCGCCGTAGGCAAAATAGTTTGAAAGAAAATCCGCGCCGAAGCCGTAGCTGATGCCGACAAAGAGCGCGGCAAAGGCGGCGGTGATACCGATGTACACAAGCGCAGGCCGCAGCAACTGCCATGTGCCGGATGCGCCTGCCCCTGCGGCGGCTGAGCCTGTCGAAGCCCCGCGGCGTGCCTGCACAAACTGTACACACAACACAGCCCCGGCCACCGTGGCGAGCAGAAAGGCATTTGGGTGGAAACCGATGGCGACGCCGGTGATAACAGCGGCGGTGGCTGCCGCGCTTGTCGAAACCCCTCCGGAGGTCAGCACCAGCAGCATCTCCGCCATCAGCACAAGCAGCCAGCTCTCCTGCCTGGCAAAATGTGAGATGTAAATCATCCAGGGCGAAAGGCTGAGCAACACCGTCAGCGCAAAGGCGGGCTTTTCGCTTCCGCCAAAACGCTTTGCGAGCAAATAGAACAGATAGAGGAACATCAGCGCAGCGCAAAGAGACAGCAGCCGCACCGCAAAAGGCGAGTAACCGAAAAAGGCAATAAACATCCGCTGGAACGCGTGATAAATTATTTTTATGGCGTGGGGATAGCGGGGTTTGGCATTGAAAAAGCTCTCCGTGACACCATAGCTGTCCGCCGCGGACATATCCCGCGACAGCCCCGCAAGCCAGCTTTCATCCGAATGGATAAAAGGAAAGCGTGTCAAAAAAAGCGCGGAACATACGCCGTAAATCAGAAGATACGGAATGACAAGCCCAAGCTTACTCTTTTTCTTCTTCTTTCTTAGGCTTGTACTTCTCATCTCCGGATTCAATGAACACAATGAAATCATTGATTTTCTCTTCGCTCCAACCGGCATTTCTCAAGCCCAAAATGAATCTTGTCATCTCCTGCATTGTCATCTGTTCGCCCTCCATCGTCGTTCCCATAGCAGCAACCTCCGTCTGTTATGTACTTACATACTATTTTATTAGAATTCACTATTTCCTGCAAGATAAACTGCGAAAAATATGCTAATATAGTTACACGGAAAGGAAGCCCGCATGGCATTCGCACACCTTCACTGTCACACGGAGTACAGTCTCCTGGACGGTTCCAACAAAATCAAAGAATATGTCCGGCAGCTGAAGGCGCTCGGGCAGACGGCCGGCGCCATCACCGATCACGGCGTCATGTTCGGCGTCGTGGATTTTTACAAAGAAGCGAAGGCGAACGGCATTCATCCCGTCCTCGGCTCGGAGGTCTATGTCGCGCCGGATTCCCGCTTCAAAAAGATGTCGCCCGCCGGCGCGGACGAGCGCAGGTATTATCATCTCGTGCTCCTTGCGGAAAACAACAAGGGTTATGAGAATCTCACACACATCGTCAGCCGCGGTTACACGGAAGGCTATTACTACAAGCCCCGCGTCGATATGGAAATTCTCCGCCAGTACCACGAGGGGCTGATCTGTCTCTCCGCCTGTCTTGCGGGAGAGATTCCCCACGCCATCATGGGCGGTGACATGGACGAAGCACGCGCCGCCGCACAGCGTTACATCGACTGCTTCGGCCATGACAACTTTTTCTTTGAGTTACAGGATCATGGCATCCCGCAGCAGCGGCAGGTCAACCAGGCGCTGGTGCAGCTGTCCGCGGAATTCGACATCCCGCTCGTCGCCACAAACGACTGCCATTACACCTACGCGGAGGATTACGAAGCACACGATCATCTGCTCTGCATCCAGACCGGGAAAAAGGTGACGGACACCGACCGGATGCGGTATGAAGGCGGACAGTTTTATGTCAAGAGCGAAGCGGAAATGCGCGCGCTCTTTCCCTACGCGCCGGAAGCGATTGAGAACACGCAGAAGGTGGCGGAGCGCTGCAAAGTGGAGATCGAATTCGGCAATACCAAACTCCCGCACTTCGATGTGCCCGAGGGCTACGACTCTCCTTCCTGGCTGCGCAAGCTCTGCGAGGACGGCCTGAAGGAGCGCTATCCCGATGACGACGGCACCGCGCGAAAGCGCATGGAATATGAGCTTTCCGTCATTGAGCAGATGGGCTATGTGGATTATTTCCTCATCGTCTCCGATTATGTGCGCTGGGCAATCGCGCAGGGCATCGCCGTCGGTCCCGGCCGCGGCAGCGGTGTCGGCTCCATCGTCACCTACTGCATTCACATCACAAATGTGGATCCGCTGAAGTATGATCTGCTCTTCGAACGCCTCTTGAATCCGGAGCGCGTCTCCATGCCGGATATTGATATTGACTTCGAAGACAACCGCCGCCAGGAAGTGATTGATTACGTCACGAAAAAATACGGCGCGGATCATGTCGTGCAGATCATCACCTTCGGCACGCTGCAGGCCAAGGGCGTCATCCGCGATGTCGCCCGCGTCATGGACCTGCCTTACAGCTTTGGCGACGAAATTTCCAAAATGATTCCGAACGAGCTGAAGATCACGCTCGACCGTGCGCTGCAAATGAATCCGGAGCTGCGCACGCGCTATGAGGAAGATGAGGTCGTGCATAAGCTCATCGATATGTCCAAGCGCCTCGAGGGACTGCCCCGTCATTCCTCCACGCACGCGGCGGGCGTCGTGATCTGCTCGCAGCCCGCGGAGGATCTTGTGCCGCTGGCAAAGGGCACGGACGAAGCCGTCGTCACGCAGTTCCCCGCGCCGACGCTGGAATCCCTCGGGCTTCTGAAAATGGACTTCCTCGGTCTTCGCACGCTCACCGTCGTCAAGGACGCGGCGGCGGACGCGAACCGCCTGCAGGGACTTGCCCCCGGCGACGAGGGCTTTGTGGACCCCGACGCGATTGACTTAAATGACCCGGAAACGCTGAAGATGATCGGTACGGGAAAAACCGACGGCGTCTTCCAGCTCGAAAGCGACGGCATGCAGTCCTTTATGAAGGAGCTGAAACCCGATTCCTTCGAGGACATCATCGCCGGCATCGCGCTGTACCGCCCGGGTCCCATGGCCTTCATTCCGCAGTATGTCAAAGGCAAATATCATCCGGAGCAGGTGACCTATCTCACGCCGGAGCTCGAGCCGATCTTAAAACCCACCTACGGCTGCATCGTCTATCAGGAGCAGGTCATGCAGATCGTGCAGCAGCTCGGCGGTTATTCCATGGGGCGTGCGGACGAGGTGCGCCGCGCCATGAGCAAAAAAAAGCACGACATCATGGAAAAGGAGCGCACCGCTTTCATTTACGGCGACGCGAACGCGGGCGTGCCCGGCTGTATCGCCCGGGGCATCCCGGAAGAAAAGGCCTCCGCCGTCTATGACTCCATGATGGACTTTGCCAACTACGGCTTCAACAAATCGCATTCCGCCAGCTACGCCATTCTCTCTTTGCAGACGGCATGGCTGAAATGTCATTATCCCGTGGAGTTTGAGGCGGCACTGCTTTCGTCCGTGATCGACATGCCGGGCAAGCTCGTGCACTACCTCGCAGACGCCACCGCCATGGGCATTGACATTCTGCCGCCGGATGTCAACGAAAGCGGCTCCGGCTTTACGGTCGTGCAGAACGCGGACGGCGAAAAGGTCATCCGCTATGCCTTAACCGCCATCAAGGGCGTGGGCTATCCCGTTGTCCGCGCGATTGCGGAAGAACGCGAAGCGCACGGCGATTTCCGTGACATCGACGATTTCCTGACGCGCATGAGCGACGCCCACAAAGAGGTCTGCAACAAGCGCAACATCGAATGTCTCATCAAGGCGGGGGCGCTGGATTCCTTCGAGGGCACGCGCAAACAGCTGCTCTATGTCTACGCGCAGATTCTGGAACAGCTCCAGGACCGCAAGAGCGGCGTCGCGGGACAGATGTCCTTTTTCGACTTCGCACCTGCGGAGACAAAGGAGCAGTTCAAGATTCAGCTGCCGGAGGTCGGGGAGTTTGAGAACGATGTCCTGCTGGCCTACGAAAAGGAAGTGCTCGGCGTCTACTTAAGCGGGCATCCCTTAGAGGAAGACCGTGCGTTGCTTGGGAAGCACACAACGGCCACCGCCCTGGATTTTATGATCGACGAAGAAACGGGGCAGCCCGGCGTAAGCGACGGGAAACGTGTCATCCTCGGCGGCATGATCGCTGCCAACCGCACAAAGTACACCAGGAACGACAAGATCATGTCCTTCCTGCAGTTGGAGGACATGACGGGCATCGTCGAAGTCATCGTCTTTCCGAAAACTTATGACGAATACGCGGCATATCTTTCGGAAGACGCGAAGGTGCTCATTGAAGGGCGTGTGTCTCTGGAAGAGGAAAAGGACGCGAAGCTCATCGCCGAAAAAATCACGCCCTTTGCGAACATCCCGAAAACGCTGTGGCTGCGCACGGAACACCTTGCGTCCTGGAAAGAAAAAGAACAGGCGCTGTACGAGATCATCAGAGCGCATCCCGGCACCGACCGCGTCACGATTGTACTGGCGGACACAAAGCAGATGAAAAAGCTGAGCGCCCAGGACAGTATCAACAGCGCCGATGAAACCGCACTGGACGCGCTGCGCCGTCTGTTCGGCGAAGAGAATGTAAAAACCGGGTAAACGCCGTCGCACAAAAATCCTCCACAGTACAAATCATACTGTTTTTACGACGGAAAAACGTTCTTTCATGTTCTCGCTACGCCGCTGTCCACCGCGGCTTTTTTTACGGCTTCGGCGACGGCGTCCTTCACGCGCGGGTCAAAGGCCGCGGGCAGAATATACTCCGCGTTCAGTTCCGCGGGAGACACCAGTTCCGCCAGCGCGTGTGCGGCGGCGATCTTCATTTCGTCATTGATATCGGAGGCGCGCACATCCAGCGCACCGCGGAAAATACCCGGAAAGGCGAGCACATTGTTGACCTGGTTGGGGAAGTCCGAGCGTCCGGTGGCGATCACCGCAGCGCCGGCCTCTTTCGCTTCCTCCGGAAAGATCTCCGGCACGGGATTCGCGCAGGCGAAGATCACGGGATTCTCGTTCATGCTCCGCACCATCTGCGGCGTCACCGTCCCCGGTGCGGACACACCGATAAACACATCCGCTCCCTGCATGACATCGGCCAGTGTTCCCGCTTTCTTTTCACGGTTGGTGATCCGCGCCATTTCTTCCTTCACGGGATTCAAGTCCTCGCGTCCTTCATAGATCGCACCCTTCCGGTCGGTCATAATGACATGCTTAGCGCCCGAGGCGATCAAAAGCCGGATGATGGCGACCCCCGCGGCACCCGCGCCGCTGGTGACGATGCGGACATCTTCGAGTTTTTTTCCCGTAAGCTTCAGCGCGTTCAGAAGCCCCGCCAGCGTGATGACGGCGGTGCCGTGCTGATCATCGTGAAAGATCGGGATGTCGCAACGTTCCTTCAGCTGTGCCTCAATTTCAAAGCAACGCGGTGCGGCAATGTCCTCCAGGTTGATGCCGCCAAAGCTCCCCGCGAGCAGCACGACCGTATTGACGATTTCTGTCACATCCTTCGAACGGACACAGAGCGGAATCGCGTCCACACCGCCGAATTCCTTGAACAGCACGCACTTCCCTTCCATGACGGGCATCCCGGCTTCGGGGCCGATATCGCCAAGCCCCAGCACCGCCGTGCCGTCCGTGACCACGGCCACCGTATTCCAGCGCCGCGTCAGCGTAAAGCTTTTCTCCGGGTGACGCTGGATTTCCAGGCAGGGCTCCGCGACGCCCGGCGTATAGGCCAGCGACAGTGCCTCTTTATCATCCACTTTTGCGCGGGACACGATCTCAATCTTCCCGCGCAGTTCCTCGTGCAGTTTCAGTGATTCTTTTGCGTAGTCCATGACAACTCCCCTCAGAAAACCGGTATCGTAAAAAAAGCCCCGACCTCACGCCGGGGCAATATCAATCGTCATCGTGACCTCGGACATTTCCAGACCGTTCATGGAGACCGTGTAAAGGACCTCCGCGATGACGCGGCGGCCCTTTTCCAGACTGTAAGACTGGTATTTCGATGTCTGCACCCGTGCGCGCATGGCACCGAAGCCCGTCTTGTATTCCGTCTCATGCACCTCATCCTTCGCAAAGCGCAGAACGGATTCCACGCTGCCCTTGCGGATGATTTCCATAAAGGACGGTGCGATGGTCACGAGATTGTAAGTCGCGACAACACCGTCCTCCTTGACGGCGTTCTCTTCCTCCAGATATTCCTCATATTCCACGAGATACACGCCGTTCTTTTCCACACGCAGCATGCCCTCGGACACCGTCTGCGTCGTCTGCTCGCCCTGTACCCCGGGGTGCCGGTGCACCCCCGTTACCGTGACCTTGACCTTTTGTTCCATCCGTCCGCCTTTCAGACCAGAGGGTATTTTCCTGTCAGTTCCGCGACGATCGCCTTGGCCTCCGCGATGCCGTCCTCATGACGCTTGATGACGATGCTGATGGCCTCCGCAATCTTGTCCATATCCGCCTCGACAAGACCTCTTGTCGTGACGGCGGGTGTGCCGAGACGCAGACCGCTCGTGACAAAGGGCGAACGCTTTTCTGTCGGAATCGTATTCTTGTTGGCCGTCAGATGCGCCTCATCCAGCCAGGCTTCCAGCTCCTTGCCCGTGATCTCTTCCTTCGTGAGATCCACCAGCATCAGATGCGTGTCCGTGCCGCCCGTGACGATGGAAACATCGCGGGAGATCAGGCCCTCCGCCAGCGCCTTCGCGTTCTTCACGATCTGTGCCGCGTAGTCCTTGAAGGACGGCTGCAGCGCCTCTTTGAAGCACAC
This sequence comes from Lachnospiraceae bacterium, assembly GCA_017551665.1. Taxonomy (GTDB): domain Bacteria; phylum Bacillota; class Clostridia; order Lachnospirales; family Lachnospiraceae; genus Butyrivibrio. The sequence continues at coordinate 3,605 of JAFZLB010000047.1, read as the reverse complement.
GGCCTTTGCCGCGATGATGTGCTCCAAAGGTCCGCCCTGGATGCCCGGGAAAACCGCTTTGTTGAAGTTGTATTCCTGCATGTTTTCGTTCCAGAGAATCAGACCGCCGCGCGGACCGCGCAGGGTTTTGTGCGTTGTTGTCGTCACCACGTCCACATAGGGGAAGGGACTCTCATGCTGTCCCGCGGCAATGAGCCCCGCGATATGCGCGATGTCTGACCAGAGGATGGAGTTTCCGGCGTCCGCCGCCTCGCGGAATTTTTTGAAGTCCAGTTTTCTGCCGTAAGCGGAACCGCCGGCGATGATCATCTTCGGCTGATGCTCCTTCGCCAGCGCGATGAGCTTATCGTAATCAATGAAGCCGTCCTCATTCACACCGTAGGGGATGATCTCAAAATAACCGCCGGAAAAATTCACGGGAGAGCCGTGGGTCAGATGCCCGCCCTGGCTTAAGTTCATGCCGAGCATTTTGTCGCCGGGCTTTAAGATCGCGAACTGCACGGCCATATTGGCCTGGGCACCGGAATGCGGCTGCACGTTCGCGTACTCGCAGTGAAAGAGCTCCTTCGCGCGGTCGATCGCGATCTGTTCCACCGCGTCCACCTTCTGGCAGCCGCCGTAATAGCGCTTGCCGGGCAGCCCCTCCGCGTATTTATTGGTCAGCGGGCTTCCCGCCGCCTCCAGTACCGCGTCCGATACCCAGTTCTCCGACGCGATCAGTTCCAGATGTTCGTTTTGTCTTTTGATTTCTTCCTGAATCAGTGCCGCGATTTCCGGATCTGTCTTCTGCAGTGCTTCGTCATGAAAAACCATTGATGTGCCTCCCCTGTGAAGTGTCGTTAATGTAAAAAGCATACCGTCACTTTCTTCCATGAAAGCGCGGTATGCTTAGTATACCATATTTACGCGCGTGATACCATGCCTTACATCTCTCCGCGCTCGCCCTGCACGATGCCCAGCATGATGTCCAGATTGCCGTTGCGGCAGCGCAGCTCGTCAATGAAAGCCTTTTCGTTCATGCCGCGCTTGAATTTCAGCCGGTAGGACAGCTCATACATGGTGCCCATGCCCGTGGTGCGGACGCGTGTCAGGCAGTTGTATGTCGTATAGATGTCCATGACATCGTCGAACAACCCCGTGTAATTCAGGCTTTCCGGGATCGTGATGCGCAGCATCCGCTCCCGCATCAGCGCGTCTCCCATGCCGCAGAATTCGGCGATCAGAATCACGCCGCCGATCACCGCCGTCATCACCAGCGCCATCACGAGAAAGCCCATGCCCGCCGCGAGACCGACGGTCATCGCGTAAAAGATATAGCCGATCTCCGCCGCACTTCCCGGCGCGGAACGGAAACGCACGAGCCCGAAGGCACCCAGCATGGCCACCGACGTGCCCAGGTTTCCGTTCACCACCAGGATAACGCAGGAGGTTATAAGCGGTAACACTGACAGGATAATCGCGTATTTGCCGCTGGGCATGTTGTGCAGGCGGAAGACAAGGGCCACCATAAGTCCGCACAACAGTGCCACCAGCATTGTGATCACAACATTCTCTACCGAAAAGGTACCCGCGTGAAAAATACTCTGAAACATCATAATTGTTCTCCTCCCTCTATTCCTCTTTCAACCTGCAGCGCCGGCCACCACCAGCCCCAGCTGCTCTTCCCAGTTCTCCAGGCGGTGCGTCAGCTGCCGCACGGGCTGCACCTGATGCAGATCTTTCTTGTAAAAATTGCCGTACTTCGAAAAAGATGTCGGGTACACCGCAAGCTCCGCAAGGATGTTGGAAAACCACAGCGGCGTCGCTCCCATGACCTTCGTCTCCATCAGCGCGTAGCCGCCGGGCAGCAGATTCTCACCGGAATCCCCGTACTCCAGGCCCATGTGGCCGATGCGGTTGCGGATGCGCATGTCAAAGGTCAGACGAAAATCATCGTGCACCCCCTTCAGCGCGACTCTGTCATACGCCAAGAACATGCCCCTGCGCAAGGGATAGCGCTGCAGGAAGAAATCGATTTCATTCATGATCTGCAGATCGCCCCAGGACGCGTCCTTTTTCTCCGGGCGGATGCCGCGTTCCACATAATCGTAGGCTTCTCTCAGCGTCATTTGCACGCGCCGTTTGTTGACCACCTTATCGTATTTCTTTTTGATTTCCACAAAGACCTTGCTGTCCAGCGTCGGCACACCGTAGCTGCGCAGACGCAGCTTTTCCTTGTACAGCGGCTTGTCGATGGAACGGCGGATCAGGCCGTAGCTCTGCGTGTCATAGTACAGATTGCAGATCGTGTGCAGGCCGTACTCGTCCACCTCCATGTGCCCGTTCAGCCGCTTTAAGAGCATCAGGTATACCTCTTTCGGCAGCATGTACTTTTTTTCCACGCGGTTAAAAACTGTCTGTGACATTGTTCCCCCCTTACTGTCCCTTCTGAGACACTTCTACCAGTTTCCCGTTGCTGATGACCGTGATATCGCCGTCCTTGGTCTGCAGGACATTGGCATTATGTTTCTTTAAGAGATCTATCGTCATCGCCTCCGCCGGATTCTTCGCGGAATCGCAGACGGCCACATACCGCGGCAAAAGCTGAATTGTCATGTTTTCCAGTTCGGAATTGAATACGCCGTGATGCGGCAGCTTCACAAAATCACAGGACACTGCGCTCGATGTCGCAAGCCACTCCCGCAGGCGCATTTTCTCCGCGTCGCCCATGAAGACCAGGCGGTTGCTGCCGTGTTCGATTGTTGTGATCAGGGACAGATCGTTATCCACCTCCGGGATCTGATGTGTCTGTGCTTTCGCCAGCTCCAAAATACTGTAATCCAACGGCGGCTCCACCAGCACTTCCGCATCGCCGAGGGTAAAGCTGACCGATTCCCTGAGCTTTTCCGGGACGATGCCCGCCGCGTCCAGCGCCGCGACAAAGTCCGCGTACTCCGTGCTGCTGCTTTCATAATCCGGCACCAGCACACGGTCCACCGGCATCTTCTCGACCAGCGTATCCGCGCCGCCGACATGGTCCTTGTCATAGTGCGTGATCACCAGCACATCCACCTTCCGGATGCCTCTGTTCATCAAATAAGACACCAGCTCCAGTCCGTCATCCTCTTCTCCCGCGTCGATCACCATGGTCTGGTACGGCGTCTCCACCACGATGGCGTCCGCTTTGCCGACCTTGAGCACCGTGGCCTTGAGCGTTCCGTATTCGGAAGCCGTCACCGGTGCGGAAGCGAACAGTCGAATGCTCACCAATGCCGCCAGTACTGCCACCAGTCCCAGCCCTAACCATGATTTCCATGCTGCTCTCGTTTTCATTTTGCTTCCTTTCTCCCTCCCCCGCATCTTCGCCTCGTCATTCCGAAAGACCTGCGAATATGCGGTTTTCTGTTGTTGATTTGTTTATCTTTAGGGATGGATATTAGAGATGTCTTAGAAATAAAACTTTTTTCAAAAAAATTTGGAGGGTGCTGTTGCACCCTCCGGAATAATTCTCCCTCCACTACTGATTGATCCTACGGATGGCTTCATCGCTTCGCGATTCATGCAAGCAGGACCGGCCACAGACCTTCGCCCCTTGGATCAATCATCATCGTCATCATCATCGTCAT
>JAFZLB010000046.1 GCA_017551665.1 Lachnospiraceae bacterium | reverse complement strand
CTGCTGTTGATGCTGCTGCTCCTGATCCTGAACTTCGCGACGGGTGTGGTCTTCCGTTTCAACACGATCGGCCGTCTGCGCCGCGGCCCGCTCTTTCCGTTCGCGACCTACTACCTGCCCTTTTATTTTTTGGTGCTGTTTTTTCTCCTGATTCTGATCCACCGGAAGCAGTTTTCGCGCAGCTTCCTGCTGGCGACCGGTGCCGTGACGGCCTTTGCGCTCGTGCTCTATTCCGTGCTGATGCTCTTCTTCCCCGTGGTGTCCGCGGAATACTTTCTCCTTGCGCTCTTTGCCGTCGTGCTCTTCTTCCTGTTTGAAACCCCGCCCATGAATCTGCTGCAGGAAACGAAGGAGCAGCTGGCGGAAGCCTACCGGCAGTCGGAGGAAGCGACAAAAACCGCCATGCGGGCGGCACACGCGAAAAGCGATTTCCTCTCGAACATGTCCCATGAGATCCGCACGCCCATGAATGCCATCATCGGCATGAACGAGCTCATTCTGCGCGAGGAAAGCGGGGATGTCATCCGCGGATACGCTTCGGAAATCCGCAGCTCCGGCCAGCACCTGATGCACCTGATCAACGACATCCTGGATTATTCCCGCATGGAATCCGGCAAGGCACAGATCCAGGAATCCTCCTACCGTCTCGGCGAACTGATTGCCGGTCTGTATGAGCAGGCCCTGCCGCTCGCCGCGGAAAAAGGGATTCTGCTGACCTTTGACGCGGACCGCTCTTTGCCCGATCACCTCGTCGGGGACGGGGAAAAGCTGTCCCAGGCGGTCATGAATCTGCTCTCGAACGCCATCAAATACACGGAGCAGGGCAGCGTCCGGCTGACGGTAAACGGTCTGCGCCGCGACTCCCATCTGATCCTGTTTTTCAAGGTGGCGGATACGGGCATCGGCATCGGCAAAGAACACTTAAATACCATCTTTGATTCCTTCTCCCGCGTGGACATCGAGCATACCCGCAGCATTCTCGGCGGCGGTCTCGGACTGTCCATCACAAAGGAGCTGGTGACGATGATGCAGGGCGATATCAGCGTCCGCAGCGAAGCCGGCGTCGGGAGCGTCTTCACCATCCGCGTCCCCCAGCGCATCCTCGCGATCGGGCCGGGCGCGACACTGATGATGGAGGCTTTTCCCTCCGCACAGGAGGATGATCCGAAGGCGCAGGAAGCGGAAGCGCCCCTGTCCTTTCCCACCGCCTCTGTGCTGATCGTGGACGATAACAGCGTCAATCTGCGCGTGACCTCCATGCTGTTAAAGCCCTACGGCATCGAGGCAGACCGCGTCGCTTCCGGGGATGCCTGTCTGAAGGCCTGCGCGGAGAAGCGCTATGACCTGATCCTTCTGGATCACCGGATGCCGGAAATGGACGGCGAAGAAACGCTGCACGCGCTGGAAGACCTTCCCGGCTTTGACCGGAAGCTTACAAAGATCGTCTGCCTGACGGCCTCGGACGATCCGGATCTGTATGCGCATTTACACGGTCTCGGCTTTGACGACGCGCTTTCCAAGCCGGTCGAACTCCCCGCCCTGGAACGGATTCTGCGGATGTATCTGAAAGGGGGAGATGCGAAATGACCTATAACGCGATCTTCAGCCTTGCCATCCTCCCCTTTGATCTGCTGCTGCTGTTTCATCTGAAATTCAACCACCGTTCGGCAGAAGCCTATCAGCGCAGAATGCGCTTCGCGCTCGGTCTTCTGCTCGCATCCGGCCTTGCGGACGTGGTCTGTCATCTGATCTCCTTTACGGCATCGGAGGGCACGGAAGGAACAACGGCGCCCGCTTACCTGATGAGCTTCGCGCATCTTTTGGCCTTTGCCTTTGTCCTTTGGTATCTGCTGTCCTATCTGCGGTATTGGGCCTCCATGCGTAAGGACGAAACGGAAGGCGCGGTGCTGACCCCCTTGCAGATTCTGCTCTTTTTGCTCTTCCTGCCGGTCTGCGCCCTGTTGTTGTATCTGCGCTTTTCCGTGCTGCCGCAGCTGATCACCATGACCTTCTGGTTCAGTATCTGGACCTACGCCTTTTATTTCGTGACGGAGTTTCCGCTCTTTGACCGGCTGAAGCAGCGGCTGAACGAATTGTCGGTCGCCGTACAGAACGCGCAGGAAGCCGAACGGAACGCGGAAAAGGAAGATACGGAGAAAAACGAGTTTCTCTCCAACATGTCCCATGAGATCCGTACGCCGCTCAATGCCATCCTCGGCATGGACGAAATGATTCTCAGGGAATGCCGGAACAAGGTCATCAACGGCTATGCCTGTGACATCCGCGATGCCTGCAACAGCCTGCTGGCCATCGTCAATGACATTCTGGATTTTTCCAAAATCGAATCCGGCTCCCTGGAAACCCAGCATGTGCCCTATCATCTGGGCTATGTGCTGGAAACCGTCAGAAGCATGATGAAGCTGCGCGCCTCGGACAAGGGTCTGACCCTCCGGGATGAAATCGACAGCACCCTGCCCAATCTTCTGAAGGGCGACGGGCAGCGCATTTCACAGGTCCTTATCAACCTGACGAACAACGCGATCAAATACACCCGGCACGGTACCGTGACCATGAAGGTTTCTGCGGAGGAACGGACGGCGGACAGGCTCCTTCTCCGCTTTGATGTCATCGATACCGGCATCGGCATTCACGAAGAGGATCTCCCGAAGCTCTTTGCCCCCTATGAGCGTCTGGACGACGAAGAAAACCGCGGGATTGAGGGCACGGGACTGGGCCTCACCATCACGCACAACCTCGTGCGGCTCATGGACGGGGACATCAGTGTCAGCAGCGAATACGGCAGGGGCAGCACCTTTACGGTCCGGATTCCGCAGGAAGTCCTCGGCACGCAGACGGTTGCGGAATACGTCCGTGAGGAAGAAAGCGGTCGCGAGGAAGGCATGGTCCGCTTCTTTGCGCCCGAGGCCGATATTCTGATCGTTGACGATACGCCGAGCAACATCCGTGTCGTGGAGCAGCTGCTGAAGCAGACCTCCGTCCGAACGGACAGCTGTTCCGGCGGCAGGGAATGCCTCGCAAAGCTCAAAACGGCAAGCTATGATGTCATTCTCTTAGATCACATGATGCCGGATTTGGACGGCATCGAGACCCTGCACCGCATCCGTGCCGGATGGAATTTTGACCCGAACAAAACAAAGATCATTGTGCTGACGGCCAACGCCATCGCCGGTGCCCGCGAACGCTATCTTGCGGAGGGCTTTGACGACTATCTGAGCAAGCCCGTGGAGCCTGCGCGTCTGGAGATCACACTGATGCGTTATCTTCCCCCGGAAAAGGTCATTGCCGCTTCCGATCCCCGCTATCCGGATCTGCTGGCCGCCGCGCAGGAAAAGCGCGCCGCGGAAGAGCTGGCGGCAAGCGACGCGGAGCAGGCGGATCTGGAGGTACTGCGCCGGGTGCAGCATGTGGATCTGAAGGAAGCACTGCGGCTTTGCACGAACGCGGCGCTGCTGCGTTCCACGATGACGGACTTCCTGGATTCGATTGAGGAAGAATCCGGACAGATCGAAGCGCTGATGCAGGCGGGCGACTGGAAAAACTACACGATCAAGGTCCATGCCTTAAAGAGCATCGCAAGGCTCATCGGCGCGACCGCGCTCTCGGAGGACGCAAGGTATCTGGAGGGGACCGGCAACGCGGAAAACGAAGCGGAGATTCTTGCGAAGACACCGCAGCTGCTTTCCGACTACCGCGCCTATACGGAATATCTCGCCCCCGTCCGGGCCTCAGGCGAAGGCGAAGACGATACGCGTGAACTGATTGACGCAGATGAGCTGCGCGAAGCTTACGCATCCCTGCGCGAGTTTGTGGAAGCGCACGATTTCGACAGCGCGGACTATATTATGAAATCCCTGGCGGACTACCGGATTCCGGAGGACGGGCAGGCATACTATGACAAAATCCGCCGCGCCGTCAGAAAAATGGACGAAGCGGCACTCCTGGAGCTGCTGTCGTAGTCCGCTGTACCAAGGGCTTTTCGCACTGTGAAAGAAATGCTTGCTTTTTTTGGCGAAGTCGGGTATACTTGCTTTTGTTCGTGGCGCGTTGGTCAAGCGGCTAAGACGCCGCCCTCTCACGGCGGAAACAGGGGTTCGATTCCCCTACGCGCTATGCAATGAGCACTTGGCAGACGTTCTTTGTCTGCCTACGTGAGAATATACATCTCGACACTTAGCAAGGTCTTTTTCGCGCTTAGTGTCGAGATGCTTCTTTTTTTATTTCGCCGCAAACAGCAGCTCCCCGAGCACCGCGGAAAAGGCTCTCGCGCCCTCTCCGTTCATATGGCCGTTGTAATCCACGAAGACGGAGGTATCATGCGGGAAGCGTTCATAGTATTCCGTATTGAAGTTATAGCAGTCCACACCGCGTTCCGCAAAGAAATTCTCAATATAGTTCCAGGCGGTTGCGTAGGCCTCCGGGAAGGTCGCGACAACACTGTCCGTCTGCGGTGTCACGACGGCGACAAAGCGGATGCCCTCTTCTTCGCAGAGCGCAATCATCTTTTCAATGTATTCCACATTCTCCGGATTCACGGCATCTTCGGTAAAGGTACGGCTGCTGATGGCGGGGAAATCCTCCACGGCCACGGGATAACGCTCCATATAACCGTTTTCGTGATACAGCGCCGTTTCGCCGGCCAGATGCTCCGTGCCGTAATCCCGGTTCCATTTGATGCGCATGGTCTCCCCTAGGCGCGAAAGCTCTGTCGAGAGCGGATACTCGTAAAAGGGAAAGAGCCAGGCACGGAAATCCGCCGTCAGGATCGTGTCGAAAAAGTAGGCGAGCTTCGCCTGGGAAAAGGGAAACTCATGGTAAAAGAGCAGGTAGTTGTTGCCTTTCTCCTTCTCCGAGATCAGGTAATTCATGTCCACTTCGTAAATGACGGTCGAGGGCTTTTGCGTCTCCACCAGAAGCCGCAGCAGATAATAGCTGTCCACCGGGTACTGGTTGCCGTTGCATAAGTTATGTCCGCTGAGCGAAGTCTCCGCCAGAACGGTATCCGGGTCAATGCCCATCTTGCCGTCGCTGGTGCCGAGAAAGACAACGTCATGCCGTTCCGTCGTCACGCTGTGGACATCATTGCGCATATAGGTGCAGGGATAGAGGGCAAAGTCCAGCGCCTTGCAGACGAAGTAGAATGCAAGGAACATCAGGGCAATCTGCCATATACTCCGTTTTCCCTTAGAACGCGGCATAAATAAACCCTTTCGCAACACCGGTCGGCGCAAAGAGCGGCACCGGCAACGCCATCAACAGCAGAATCAGAAACTGTACCGCCAGCGGCAGCTTCGACACCCGGAAGGACAGGCGGATGCCGTGCTCCCGGAGCACACTGACCACAATCACAACGAGAAGCGCGACGGCCGCCGTCATCAGCGCGTAAGGCGTATAGGCCGTCCCGAGGCTCCCCGCGGGAATCTCCAGAAAGAGCGAGGGATCAAAGGAACTGACCGAGCAGCGCAGCACCAGCAGGAACTCCTCATAGGTCGAAACACAGAAGAAGTACCAGCCGAAGCTGATGATGCCGAAGGTCCTGGCCATGCGGAACAGACGCAGGAACAGGCTCTCTTCTTTCATGTGCAGCGCCGTCCCGAGTTTCAGAAAGACGCCGGAAAACAGGACGGACAGCGCGGAAATGACTCCGTGAAAGGTCCCCCAGACGATGTAGGCCCAGGATGCCCCGTGCCAGATCCCGCTTAAGAAAAAGACGATAAAGGTATTCAGTGCCGTCCGCAGCGCCCCCTTGCGGTTTCCGCCCAGGGGAATGTACACATAGCTGCGGAAAAAGCGCCCGAGGGACATGTGCCATCTGCGCCAGAAGGCGGCAATCGAGGTGGCGAAATAGGGCTGCTCAAAGTTTTCGTCCATGATGACGCCGAAGAGCTCCGAGACGCCGCGCATCATGTCGATGCCGCCGGAGAAATTCCCGTAAAGCTCCAGGCTGTACAGCACCACACCGAAGATCGTGATACCTGCATAGCGCTCCGGATCGGCAAATATCGCCGTCCGGAAGACCGTCAGCCAGTCCGCCAGAAGCATTTTCTTGAACAGACCGTAGGCAATGCGGACGGCACCGGATTTGAAGCGTCCGAAACGGAAGGGCTTTCCTTCGATCAGCTGATGATGCAGCCGGGAAAAACGGGCAATCGGCCCCTGCGCGATCTGCGGAAAGTAAAACACAAAGAGCAGATATTTGAAGGGATTCGTCTCCGCCCGGCTCTTTCCGCGATACACATCCACAAGGTAACCGCAGGTCTGAAGCGTGTAGTAGGAAATGCCCGCCGGCAGCAGCAGATCGGGAATCGTCAGCTGCATGGAAAAGAAGCGGTTCAGCGAGTCAAACAAAAAGCCGGTGTATTTGAGATACAACAGCATGCCGAGATTCAGCGTGATGCCGGTGACAAGATAGAACCTTGCGTCCCCGCCGCGCTTTTGCCCCTCTTCCTTTGCGGGCGGCATCAGATAAGCGCACAAAAAGGTCAGCAGGGCAGAGAACACCAGCGCGCTCGCCGCGCGGATGCCATAGCCGGCATAATAAACGATGCTTGCCAGAAGCAGCACCGTCCACCGAAAATTGCGCGGCACCAGATAATACAGGATCAGTGCCGCGCAAACCAAGATCATCAATGCGTTTGAAGTCAGCTCCATATACTCAGTAGGTCATACCGTCCGTGATACAAAACTCCTCCGCCTCGTCCGAAATCACCG
>JAFZLB010000045.1 GCA_017551665.1 Lachnospiraceae bacterium | reverse complement strand
TATTTCAGCAATCGGTTCGTGTGTAGGTATGGTGACGGGTGGGCACCCGTCTATTCTGAATGTGCAATGACTGCTGCCGCCGTTCGGAAAGCTTCCGCAATAACCAAATGATTCCATGACCTTTTGAATCTCCGAAAAGCGCATATTATGGTCAACTGCCTTAATTCTTTGAATCAACTTATCCCATTTTGACATATTCCCCCCTTAATGACAATAACAAACCGCAATTAAGCATTAGGAGTGTAGCATCAATGATTGCGTAGGTCAATTGTTAATTTATACAAACTTTATAAATAGGTTATGTATAGTTTGCCTTTCCGCGTGGCGGAACGCGCCGCCCGCAAAAACGGGAGGTTTGATCTTTTTTAAGCGGATTGAAAATCCCTGCGGACGGCCTCGATGAGGCTCCTGATGCCGTCTGTGCCGATGCCGAAGTATTTCGCGTTGCCCGCGGGTTCCTCCGTGACGAGGCCGGCGCTCTTCAGCTGTTCCATGTGGTGCGTGACCGTGGACGGCGCGATCTGCAGCGCCTTCGCAATGTCCTGTCCGCGCAGCGGCTCGCTTCCGGCAAGCAGCTTTAAGATGCGATAGCGGGAGCTGTCCGCAAGCACTCTCAGGCGCTGCACCGTATCGTCTTCGCTCTGCTCTTTTTTTCTGCGCAGGGAAAGAAAGAGAATCTGCCGTTTCCGGGCGTTTTTCTTCGTGTCAAAGAAGCGTATCGCGCTCCGGTGAAACATCAGAACCGGCAGGAAAGTAAAGCTTTCGTAGGGGCCGCGGTTTTTGAAGGTCTTTCCCATGAACATCTGCGAGACTTCCAGTCCGTCCTGTTCCGCGAGCGCTTCCTGCAACGCCCGGCACAGCGCGTCCGCTTCCGCCCGGTATTTGTCCATGTACTGCCGCAGCTTTTCGTTGTCCAGCTCCCCGGCCAGCGCAAAAAACTCCTGCACCACGCGCCTGTTTTCCCGCAGAAAGGCGGTGAAGGCGAGGTAGGACGCGCCCGCGTGCTCCGGTGCGTACTCCTGCGCGTGAAGGCGGACGGTTTCATACAGGCGCGACAGCTGCGCGTCGTCCCGCAACGCCTTCCTGATCTCCGCCTTCGAAATGCGGTGAAAGGACCACTCCTCCATCCGGTAGATGCGCTCCTCCTCCGAACGCGCCAGGCAATACTGCATCAGTTTATCGCGCTCCATTTCCTCCGGCGCCAAATCCAGCAGAAACTCCATCAGCCAAAGTCCGCCCATGCCGCCGACCATGCGCGCGGCCTCCAGTGCCTCGGCAAGGAAACGATAACGGGAGCGAAGCTCCGCGGGAAGCTTCTTTCCGTAGACCTCCGCCGGAAGCTCCTTCGCGCTCTCCGCGCCCGAAAGCAGGGACTCCGCGGCAAAGAGCGCCTCCAGCGAAGGCGCCTCCACATATTCACAGTTTTTGTTCAGCCGAAGCCTTCTGCCTTCCAAGATCTTCTCCCACATCCTTTTTCACTGTGTTGACATTCGGTGCAAATTCTCCCGCATTTGCGCAGGAATCTGAGATTAAACGGCTATTCCCTGCGAAGCACTTCCCAGTATCCGCCACGCCTTATTCTTGTTGTCACGACTTCTCAGTAGATCGTCATACATCTCCTGGTCCATTTGCTTATCTTCATCGGAAACACGGATATACGGCTTCCCATACGCAAGATAAGGCTGGCGTGTTCCGTCAAAGGAAACCTTAATAACTTCTTTGTTCCCGTATGTTTCCGTTTCAACCTTCGGATACACAACCGGCTTGATATGATCCGTAATCGCACGCCCCACATCGCGCATCGTATTTGCGCCGGTTTCATGCCCGATGACCGTACCGTCGTTCTTCACGCCAAAGTATACCATCCCCTGTCCCTGCTTATTTAGCATGGCACATGCGGATATGACGGCTTCCTTTTTCTCGCCGATGGTCTTTTTGTATTCTATGAGTTCGGTTTCCTTGCCGAGATTATATTGTTCGGATTTCTTTCTTGTCACGCTAATCCCTCAGATCAAAAGAGCATATCCCTCTTTTTATACTCGATATAAAAAAGCATCGTAGTAATGCGTCAACACCTCGCCTGTCGTCTGATATACGTTTTCGCCCAGAAAATAATCCCTCAATTCCTCAACTGCCGCATCGATTTCATTCCATCTGTGTAGATTTTTGGGATCACTTTTTACTATTTCCCAAAACTCAATCGCCTTATTGCAGAAGTTCTTTGCCTTCTGCGGATCGCGATCCTTCCAACGAATCGCGCGGGCAACCTCACTCCCGATATTCGCAATCTGCACATGGATGGGCATGGCGTACCAACTTACATTTGTATCCATTTTTTAACAACCTCCTCTATTTTTCTTCTCGCCTCAGGATCCGCAACATAGCGCCCCGCCCTCGGATATCCCGCATCACGATTCCGCGGTGGATTAATCAATGAATCAAACTCAATTTCCCACAGATCATATAAAATATTGATGCCGTAAAGCGAGGACTGTTTGGAGCCATCATCAAGCAAAAATTGCTCTAAATCCGAATGCAAATCCGCATTGACCGCAATGATCTCTTTGTCAATATCAACAACGCATTTCATCATATCCTCAAAAAATATTTGTACTCAAAAGGCTATTCCCTGCGAAGCACTTCCCAGTATCCTGTTTTATTTGATCCGATGCGCTGAATATAACCTTCTTTCTTTAGTTTCTTTATGGCGCGGTCTATTGTACTTGTGCCGATATTCAGTCTATTCGCTATATCCGGACGTGTTATTTTGGGCTCTTCAATTATTGCGTTAAGAATAATCTGTTCTGTTTGAGAAAGCGTTATCCCATTATTTATCTCACCATTTATCTCACCATTTATCTCACCACCATTGGGGAGATAAACGTTCTTTCCTTTATTTTCTGCGCTTTTCGTTTCGTTTTCATTCTCACCATCATCAGCTGTCCAGCCCCATCCCTCTCCACAATGACGATAGAAAACGACGGTGAAACCGTAGACACTCCTCTCAAAGGAAAATCTGACCCCCGCCTCATTGCAAAGGTCTTTTACGTTCTTTAACCCTGTCGCAAATGATTCCATATCCTTAGAATAGTAAAGCGTTCTGGAAATCAGCTTATTGCGGCGGATTGCTTTTTCCTTCCCGCTCATAAAGTCTTCCGGCGTGACCTTCTCCGGAAACGCACCGGGACTGTATATCTCGATTCTGTTCCGGAACACCATAATCTGAACCGTCTCGCCGGATTCGATCAAGCGGTGCGCGAAGGCATTGACCACGGCTTCCCGCAGTGCATCGACAGGCACTTCCGGAATCTCATTCCGCTGTATGGAGCCGTTGATCTCCACGCGCCAATCCATTGCGTCAACCAGATACTGCATCGCCACTTCTACCAGTTCTAATATGGAGCCCGTCTTTCGATCAATATCGGCGAATCCGGTTCTTTCATTGGTTCGGAATTTCGCCATCTGCAAATCATTCATTCCGGACGACACAAAGAGTGCCGCGCCGGCGTTCAAAAGTTTGTCGCCTTCCAACAATTCCAGTTTTTTCAGAACCACCGAAGGCGCGTCCTCTTCAAGCGTTATCCGTCCTACTTTACGGGCACGCTTCAAATATCTGGAAAATACATCCATGTCTATGTCTGTAACGCCATACTTGGAAACCTGGTTCTCCCATGCCTTACTCTTGTCATCCCGCTCACGGAGCATATCATCATAAGTATCCTGATCCATCTGCTTATCTTCGTCGGAAACACGGATGTACGGCTTCCCGTACGCAAGATACGGCTGGTGTGTTCCGTCAAAGGAAACCTTAATAACTTCTTTGTTCCCGTATGTTTCCGTTTCAACCTTCGGATACACAACCGGCTTGATATGATCCGTAATCGCACGCCCCACATCGCGCAACGTATTTGCACCGGTTTCATGCCCGATGACCGTTCCATCGTTCTTCACACCAAAAAAACCGTCCCCTGTCCCTGCTTGTTCAACATGGCACAAGCGGATATGACGGCTTCTTTCTTCTCGCCGATGGTCTTTTTGTGTTCTATGAGCTCGGTTTCTATTCCGAGATTGTATTGTTCTGATTTCTTTCTTGCCATGTCTCTTCCTCATAATCTTATGCTTTCTTGTCACAAGTCACCTATCCAAACACTCCCGCCACATGATCCGAATCAAAATACATATGCACAATAATAGAACTAGATAGTTTCACAAGTTCGTCATATTCAGAACAAACCATCCGTTTTAATAATTGTATTACTCTCCTTCAATGATGTATGTATAGTTTATCTATAATACAGACTACTCGTTCTGTATAAACCAGCAGTTTCGATCACCATCGAATATCTATTATCATAAAACAAAACGACCCGTCCCGCAAGCGCGTGGCGGACCTTGCAGCGGTCCGATGACAAAGGAGCGTTCCTGTCACGGATTATGCATCTTCGGGTGTGACATCGATCAGAACATATTCCGCCGTGGTGCCGGATTTGAAATAAAGCGCCCAGTTCGAAATGCCGGACGTGACGATAAAATTCACATTTCCTCTTTTTTCATAACCGTAGGTTCTGTCGTTCATGCCCAGCCACTCGCCGAGGAAGGTGATGGGAAAGAGCTGCCCCCCGTGCGTGTGTCCGGAAACGACAAGGTCCGCGAAGGTCTCCGACGAGCGGGCGTAATCCGATGGCTGGTGGTCCATGACAACGATGTATTTTTCGCTGTCAACGCCTTCCAGCAGTTCCGCAAGTTCCTTGCGTCCCTGCGTGCGCTTGTCCGCCCGGCCGACGATGCACAGTTCCCCGGCGTAAGCGATCTCGTCTTCCAGAATCCGCACGCTGTTTTTTGTCAGCTCCTGCTCCAGTTCCTGCCAGCTGAAATCGTTGCCCGCACGATAGCCGCGGTCGTGGTTGCCGTAGGAAAACCAGACGCCGTAGGGCGCCTCCACACTACCAAGCGCCGCGCAGGCGCGGATCATGTCCTCACGACGCGTGCCGTCATCCACAAAATCCCCGACGACAAGAAGCAGATCCGGCTGCTGTTCGCGGATGGTTTCCAGATGCGCCGCAAAACCCTCTCCGTCGAAGGTCGTGTTCAGATGGACATCCGAGATCATCGCGATGCGCACGGGTGCGGACAGCTTGTCGCTTTGCAGCGTGTATTCTGTCTGCCAGACATGAAAGCAGCAGTAAGCGGCAATGAGCAGATAGACCGTCGTTATGGGCAGCGCAATCCAGCCCTGCCAGTTGATCCGGAAGCTGCGGCCCCTCCGCTTTTCCACAAGCCTGACCACAAGCCCGGTGAACAGAAAGAAAAACGTCGCATGAAGAAACACGGCCACCGCGTTGATGAAGGACAGCAGCAGCGTGCATAGCAAAAAGAGGAACGCAAGAATGCCGAAGGAAACCAAACGGCGCTTCCGCTTGTTATCGATTTCCCCGATCAGGCGGAATCTGCCGACGGCGCGAGTCATGTAGATCGCCGCCGCGATGAGAATCGCCAGGGCGGAAACAATGAGCAAGGTCCAGGCCATGATGCCCCCTTTCTCGTTTACATTTCCGGGATGCGCTTCAACTCCTGATAGAGTCTGCCGAGCGGAAGTCCCATGACATTGTAATAATCTCCGTCCAGCGATTTGATGAATCTGGAGAACGTCCCCTGCACGGCATAAGCACCGGCCTTGTCCATCGGTTCTTCCAGAAGCGAATACAGACGAATCTCCTCCTCCGACATCGGCCAGACGGAGACGGTGGTCTTTTCCACGAAGCTGTACGGGGCGGGCACGCCTTCCCCGCAACGGAGGATCGTCACGCCGGTGTAGACCTCATGACTGCGCCCCTGCAACAGCGTGACCATCCGCTCCGCCTCCAGGTGCGTCTTCGGCTTGCCAAGGATTTCACCCGCCGTCCCCGGCACATAGACACAGGTGTCCGCGCCGATCACGATCTCTCCCGCGTGATACCGCGCGGCAATATCCGCCGCCTTCTGCGCGGACAGCGCCCGCACAAGCCGTTCCGGATCGGCCGTCTCCACCGCTTCCTCCAGCGCCGACGGCTCGATCACCGGCTCGATCCCGAGCATCCGGATCAACTCCTTACGCCTGGGCGAGCCGGAGGCAAGAATGAATTTTCCCTTTAACCGCAAATTTTCCATAGGCATATTCTATCACACTCTCTCTCTTTGCCATCCCCGTTTCTTGAACAAAAGGGAGCCGACCGAAGCCGACCCCCTTTAACAAGGCGCTTTTCATTTAAGATGTTATGGTCACGGATTCGTGTCCCATTCCGCGAGGCGGCCTTCCCGCTTGCCGAAGGTTAGGTAGTGCCGCCAGAGAAGGAACCTGTTATATCCGAAGGCTGCCTTGAGGTCAGGATAGCGGTCAGCGTAGGCTGTGGCATGGAACATGTCGAGGGTGCGGATCTCGCGCCCTTCCTTTTTTCCGTAGGTCAGGTAGTGGCGGTACAGCAAATCGTGCCGGTAGCCGAAGGCCGCTTTGAGATCAGGGTAACGGTCGGCGTAAAAGTCTGTATCGAAGGCGGCGGATTCCGGCAGGCGTTTTCTGTTTAATACTCCCGCCATCTGCCAGGCGGCGGGGTCGCCAACGGGTTCGGTACGCACTGCCGTCTTGTGTATTCCTTCAATAAAACGCACCCTGCGATTCTCTTTTTTGCCAAACATCAGGTAATGCTGCCAGAGCAGATCATGCCGGTAGCCGAAGGCCGCTTTGAGATCCGGATAGCTGTCCGCATAATATTTGGAATCAAAGTTTTCCCTTGTCTGC
>JAFZLB010000044.1 GCA_017551665.1 Lachnospiraceae bacterium | reverse complement strand
TAATCCAGCCGTATGTTTAAATGTACGAGTGGTTTCCACTTTTTTACAGATCGTATGTTCTATTTTGGCGCTGTTTGTAAGAGTAAATTCCACTCCGTATGGACCTGGTTTCAGAGTGGAATTTACTTTTTCACTTCACCTCCGTGTTCCGGCTGCAGGAGCAGCGAAAGCAGCAGGGGCGCGTACAGCTTAAAATGTGCCTGCGCGCGGCCGGGGAAAAGCTGTTCCAGCACTTCCTCCGTGTCATATTCCGTATTCATAAACATGCCGCCCTCGCCAAGCGTCGCATCCGCTGTCTCGTAATAGCCGGTATAGGCGAGCTTCGGATTGGTTCCCTTCGCGAACCAGTTCGTCGCTTCCAGATAAAGATAAGGGATCCCCAGCTCCGCAAAGGGATGATGATCGCTGTATGGGACGGTGGCGGGGGAAAAGACCGCCAGATCCTCGTAGACGGTATCGACCGAGGGCATGGGGTGTTCCCTGGTCCAGGGATTCGTGAAAAAGCCCATGTCGTCCGTCGGCGGTGCTGCTCCCGTACGTTCAAAATAACCGTCCAGATACGCCGTATCATAGACGGAAAAGCCCAGTGCCTTTGCGCGCTGCATCGCGAGATCATAGGCCTCCGTCTGTGTGACGCTGCCGTCCGCCTGCGAAGACACGCCGCCGTAAAGATGACAGTAATCGCCGAAGGCGACGGAATCGATATTGATATAAAACAGCGTGGCGTCCCTCTCCTCTTTCGTCATGGCCTCCGTATAAGCGTAAGAGCCGTATTCTCCGTATTCCTCGTCATCAAAAAACAGAAAGCGCAGCGTAACGTCCGGGGTTCTTCCGGAGAGTGCGCGGATCAATGCCAGCGAAAGCGCGACACCGGAGGCGTTGTCCCCGATGCCGGTTCCGTCATAATGCGCGCCGATGATGATCTGTTTTGAGGTGTCAACACCCGGAAGGGTGAGCATGAGGTTGACCATGTCGGCGTTCTCATTTGCGGCGACGTCTTTGGAAACAAAGGGCTGTTCCGTAAACTCGGCGGTAGGGGCGAGTTCGCGCAGCTGCCAGGCGAGCCAGTCCCGGCAGGCCGCGTGATCATTGCCGATGCGGCGGGCGTCCCGGTCCGGGAATTCCGCGGCGATTTCACACATCAGCGCATAGGAGTCTTCCGCCACCGCGTCCCCCTGTTCCAGCGCAAAGCGAAGGTCCGCGTCAAAGGAACTTTCCTTTGCAGAATCCGCCTCCGATGCCGACGCGCCCTCATCCGCAGCCGTACCGCCGCCGGAAGCATCCGCGTCCCCGGAAACCGTGTCGTCGTCCGCGGAAGCACTCTCCTGCCCCGACGAAGCGGATACCTCCACGGAAGCGTCCACGACCTGCGCGTTCTGCGGCATCACATCCCCGCAGGACGTGACAAACAGGAGCGTCAGGCTTAACAGGAGAAGCAAGGACAGCGGTTTTTTCAAATACAAGTTTCGCATAAGAAAATGATACAACAGTTTGTTTTCCTTTTCTATCTTTTTTTGCTATACTCTTACGTATGGATGAAGGTCTGTTGCAAAGAATACTGAATGACATACCGGAAAAAGCCCTGCGCTTCGGCCTACGGCTTCTGATTGCGCTTGTGATCCTGGTCGTCGTCTGGAAGCTGATCGGCCTCCTGGTGAAGCTGGTCCGCAAGGCGCTGGCAAAGGCCGGCGTTGACCAGGGCGTCATTCAGTTCGGCTGTGCCTTTCTGAACGTCATCTGCAAGATGCTGCTCGTCTTTATGATCGCCATGGGCTTCGGTGTCGATACCGCCGGTGCCATCGCGCTGCTCGGCGGCGCGGGCGTCACCATCGGTCTGGCCGTGCAGGGCTCGCTCTCCAACCTGGCCGGCGGCATCATGATCCTGCTTGTCAAACCCTTCCGTATCGGGGATTACATCCGGGAAGACACGAAGGGACATGAGGGCACGGTCAAGGAAATCTCCCTCTTTACCACAAGGCTGGTCACCTATGACAACAAGATCGTCGTGCTGCCGAACGGCAGCCTCGCCAATACCTCCGTCACCAATTTCACCGGCGTGACCAAGCGGATGCTGGAGATCAAGATCGGCGTGGCCTATGACACGGACATCGCGCTGTGCAAGGAAACGCTGTTCAACGTCGCAAAAGAAAATCCCTCCGTCTATCAGGACGAAGAGATTCTTGCCTTTCTGGATTCCTTTGAGGACAGTGCCATGCTCATGGGGCTGCGCTGCTTTGTTCCCGTCACGGATTTCAAAAAGCGTTTATGGGACATGAACGAGCGTGTCAAAGCGGCTTTTGACGAAGCGGGCATCGTCATTCCCTTCCCCCAGCGGGATGTGCATCTGATACAGTCGCAGTTGTAAATTCGCCATTGTTTACAATCTTATTTACGGATACTAAGTTCATTCAGCGCTCGGGGGATACGCGACGTCTCAGGTCCGGCCGTCGGAACGGCAGAGCGAACGGTGCAGCCAAACAACATTACGACCAGGGCAAAAAACAAAATGTTCATTTTTGAACGTCTCATGCGAATCTCCTGAAAAGTCAATGTATTTGGGACAACATGACGATCGTCTCCACATGCCTCGTCCAGGGGAACTGATCGACGCAGACGAGGCGCGTTGCTTCGTAGCCGTTTTGTCTAAAGACGGGAAGATCCCTGGCCAGACTGGTCGGTTTGCAGGAAACGTAGATGATGTGCGGCACGCCGTAGGAAAGAATCTTCGGCAGAGCCTTCGGATGAATGCCGTCCCTCGGCGGATCCAGAACGATGAGATCCGGCCGTTCCGTCAATTCGTCCAGCAGCTTCAGCACATCGCCGCTCAGAAATTCACAGTTGCCGATGCCGTTTCTTGCGGCGCTTTCCTTTGCCGCGGCGACCGCCTCCGCCACCAGCTCCACGCCGACCACACGCTTTGCCACCGGCGAAAGCAGCTGTGTGATCGTGCCGGTGCCGCAGTAAAGATCATATACGGTGCCGAGTGTTCCGGAAGCGATGTCCTCTCCCACTTCCCCTGTCAGCGCACAGGCCTCCCGTACATAGCGCCGGACGGTTTCGTACAGGACCTCCGCGCCGGCGGAATTGGTCTGGAAAAAGGAAAAGGCTGTCACGCGGAAGCTCAGACCGAGCAGCTGCTCCTCAAAGAAATCCGTTCCGTAAAGCAGCTTCGTGCCGCCGTCAATCACCGCGTCCGCCGCCGCGTCATTCGTTGTATGCAGGATCCCGGCAATCCGTCCGTCCAAATCCCCGGCAAGCGAAAGCAGCGTGTTCCGAAAACCCGCAAGCAGCGCTTCCGTATCCGCCCTGCCGCCCTGTTCTTGCGCGGCCGCTTGCGCCGCGGCCTCCGAGGTGGTTACAAGATCGACGAGAATCTCCCCCGTTCCGCGCGCCTTGCGCACGAGCAGATGCCGGAGCCACCCGCTTTGTCGCATCCGGTGATAATATGTTACCTCGCCGCGCTCATACAGCGGCGAAAAGAAGGAAAGCGTCGCGGAAAGAATCCTGCGATAATCCGCGTCCACCAGCCGGCAGTCCGTCACGGAAACAATGTCATGGAAGCTGCCGCGCTTGTGCAGGCCCAGCGAAAGCGGGCCGTCCTTTACCGCGTCGCCGAAGGTGAATTCCATTTTGTTGCGGTACTCTTCTGTGACGGGAGACGTCAGAAGACGTTCCCAGACGGGCGCTTCCTTTTGAATGGAAAGCAGGGGAGAAAGCAGACGCTTCACCTGTGCCTCTTTCAGAAGGGCGCTCTCCTCATAGGGCAGCGTCAGATATGCACAACCGCCGCAGTCTTTGAAATGCGGGCAAAGAGAAGGGACGCTCCCCGGCGCCTCGGAAAGCACCGAAAGCAGTCTGCCCGACATACTTCCGGAACGTTTCTTTGTCACCAGACACTGCACGCGCTGTCCGGGCAAAACGCCCTTGACATGCAGTATCTGTTCGCCCTGATCGTCCCTGACACGGACAATGCCACGGTCCGGAAAATCCAGCCGCTCCACATCGCCCGTCACGATATCATGCTTTTTCAAGAATCAGTTTGCCGCGGCCTCCGCAGCCTCCTCCACGACATCGTCATCCTCAAAATCATCGAAGAAATCGTCGTCGTCGAAATCATCCGTATAGGACGGTGTCATGTAGCGGTAAACCGCGTAAGCAATGCCCGCGATCGCCGTAATCGCGCCGATGATGGCCAGAATCCAGAGCAGGCTGTGTCCCCCTTTGTCTTCACGCATGATGAAAACTCCTTTCCAAATGTCGACATGTTATGAACGAAATAACGAAAATATTATACTACACTTTTTTCGGTTTGGCAAATATCTTTAATCATAATCATCCAGATTCAGATATTCTCGCGGAATCTCCCGCACAAAGCGGCTGACCTCATGGTACTGCGCCTCACCGTGCAGGACGCGCTGTCTGGCACAGCTTAAGGTCAGCGTTTCCTTTGCTCGCGTCACGCCGACATAGGCCAGACGCCGCTCCTCTTCCATCGCCTGCGGATCATAGTGCTCCGCCTGGCAGGACTGGTAACTCGGAAACACATCCTCTTCCATGCCCGTGATATAGACATGCTCAAACTCCAGGCCCTTCGCCGCGTGCAGCGTCATCAGCATGGCGCGGTCCGCGCCCTCCGTCGTTAAGTCGATGTCCGCCACCAGCGCCACTTCCTCCAGAAAGCCGGTGAGCGAAGGCTCTTCCGTACTCTCTTCATAGCCCGCGGCCTTTTCGATCAGCTCCTCCACATTGTGCACGCGCTCGTTCTCGTCATCGTCCGCAAGCGACTCATCCAGCAAAGAATCCAGATAATCGATGTAATGCACCTGCTCAATCAGCCGGCGGATCAGCTCCGCGACACCGTATTCCAGAGACAGCGCACGCAGGGCGGCAATCATGGAAACAAAGCCCTTCACCTTTGTGGCGGCGCTGCCGGACACCACGGCATCCGAGTCCTTCAGCGCGTCAAAAAGAGAGATGTCATGCGAGGCGGCATAATTTGAAAACTTTTCCAGCGTCGTACTGCCGATGCCGCGCTTCGGCACGTTGATGATGCGCATGACGGCCAGATCATCCCGCGCGTTGTCTACGGTTTTCAGATAGGCGAGAATGTCCTTGATTTCCCGCCTGGCATAAAAGTTGACGCCGCCGACCAGCTCGTAGGGAATGCCCTCCTGCACAAAGCGTTCTTCCAAAAGACGGGACTGCGCATTCGTGCGGTAACAGACGGCAATGTCCGAAAAGGGAATGCCCCGCCGCTTTTTCCTTGCCACGTCATCCGCGACAAACTCCGCCTCCGCGTAGCCGTTGGCAAAGGCAAAAAAGCGCACCGGATCCCCTTCCCCGAGATCGCTCCAGAGCGTCTTTTTCTTTCTGCCGCGGTTGTTGGCGATGATGCCGTTCGCCGCGTTCAGAATCGTACTCGTGGAGCGGTAATTCTGTTCGAGCCGCACCACATAAGCGTCCGGAAAGACCTTTTCGAAGTCCAGAATATTGCGGATGTTTGCGCCGCGGAAGCGGTAGATGGACTGATCGTCGTCACCGACGACACAGAGATTGCGGTACTTCGCCGAGAGCAGCCGGATCAGCTCAAACTGCGCGTTGTTCGTATCCTGGTATTCGTCCACGCAGATATAGCGGTAACGCTCCTGATACTCTTCCAGAACATCCTCATGCTTTTTCAACAGCAAAACGGTGTTGAAGATCAGATCGTCGAAGTCCATTGCATTCGCGGCCTTCAGCGCCGCCTGGTATTCCGTATAGGCTTTCGCGAGCCGGTCCGCGTCCCTGTCATACTGATGCGCCAGCAGGTATTCCGTCGGATTCAGCAGCTCGTCCTTGGCGGAGGACACCGTTCCGAGAAAACGGCGCAGCTTGAGGTCCCGCGTTTCCAGCTGAAAGCGCTTCAGAATGCCCTTCATCAGCGAGCGGGAATCGTCGCTGTCATAGATGGAAAAGTGCGTGTCATAGCCGAGCAGATCCGCGTAACGCCTAAGGATCCGCAGGCAGGCTGCGTGAAAGGTGGCACAGAGCACGCCCTGCGCGCCGCCCGGCACGGAGCTTTCCACACGGGAGCGCATTTCGCCCGCGGCCTTGTTCGTGAAGGTGATGGCGAGAATGTTCCAGGGCGCGACATGCGCCTCGCCGATCAGGTAAGCGATGCGCGAGGTCAGGACGCGTGTCTTGCCGCTGCCCGCCCCCGCAAGGATTAAGACCGGTCCCTCCGTATGCCGGACCGCGTCCCACTGTCTTTCGTTTAAGTCCATTTTTCCTTTTCCGCAAGCGCTTCGGCACGCATCTCCGCCGCGCTCTTTCTTGCCGTGTCACTGATGTCGTCCGTGGAAATCAGCCTCGCGATTTCGTCCGTCGTCTCCTCTTCCGAAAGAAGGCGGATGCGCGTCACCGCACGTTCCCCGGACAGTTCCTTGTGGATGAGAAAATGCGTGTCCGCCATGGCGGCAATCTGCGGCAGATGCGTGATGCAGATGACCTGTCTGTCCGCGGCCAGCATCCCCAGCTTCGAAGACACCTTCCAGGCGGTTTTTCCGGAAATGCCGGCGTCGATTTCGTCAAAGATCATGGCCATGGATTCGCTTTCGCCGGACAGTACGGTTTTTAATCCCAGCATGATGCGGGAGAGCTCACCGCCGCTCACGATTTTGGACAGCGGCTTCAAGCGTTCCCCCGGATTGGTGCAAATCAGAAAGGTCACGCTGTCGCAGCCGGCGGCTGTCAGCTGCTTAGGATCGGAGCGAACCTCGATCTCCACGTCCGCTTCGGCAAAGTTTAAGTCCAGCAGCGCTTCCTTCAGCTTTTCGGAAAGCGAAGATGCCGCCATCCGGCGAAGATCGCCCAGGCGTTTTGCCGCCGCCAGTGCTTCCTCCCGGTATGTGTCTGCTTTCTTTAACTGTGCCTCACGGTAGGCCTCGAAATCCTCCAGTGCGGCCAGTGCCTTCTCCCGCTCGTCGCGGTATGAAAGAATGGCGGGGATGCCGCCCTGCGCGGCGTCATATTTCTCCTTCAGGCGGTTGATGAGATTGAGGCGCTTTTCATGCGCGGCCAGTGTCTCCTCGTCAAAGCTGTCCTCGGAGAGATAGGCGTCCATTTCATGTACCGCGTCCCTGAGAATATCCTCCGCGTCCGTCAGCTGTGTACAGAAGTCTTCGATGCGCTCGTCCGCACGGATCAGCGGCGTCAAAAGCCTTGCGGCCTGTCCGATCCGCGAAAGCGCACCGTCCGCTTCCTCCCCGAGCAGCCCTGCGGCCCGGCCGAAGGCTTCCGTGATCTTCATGGCATTCGCGCCCTTCCGGAAGGCGGCCTCCAATGCCTCGTCCTCTCCTTCCGTGAGCGCGGCCTCGTCAATTTCCGCGATCTCATAACGGATGAGATCCGCCTCGCGCTGTCTCGTCCTTGCGTCCGTGCTCATGCCCTCCAGCTCTCTGCGGATCTCCGTCATGGCACGGTATGCCTTCGCGACGGCGCTCTTTTCCTCTTCCGCAGCCTCTCCCGCAAGGCCGTCGAGCAGGGCCGTCTGCGCGGATGCGTCCAGCAAAGAAAGCTGGTCGTTTTGTCCGTGAATGTTGATGAGCAGGGCGGCCAGCTGCCGTAACTGCTTTAAGGTCACGCTCTCTCCGGACACCTTTGCCACACTGCGGTTCGGGAGAATTCTGCGCTGCAGGATGATCTGTCCGTCCTCTTCCACGGGCAGATCCATGTCGCG
The DNA here is from genome assembly GCA_017551665.1 of Lachnospiraceae bacterium. Classification (GTDB taxonomy): domain Bacteria; phylum Bacillota; class Clostridia; order Lachnospirales; family Lachnospiraceae; genus Butyrivibrio. Next base: position 19,297 of record JAFZLB010000044.1, on the reverse strand, counting down.
GATGGCGGAAAGCACCGCTTCTTCTTCCACGGTGAACACCATTTCAATCAAAGCTTCCTTCGCGCCGTCGCGGATGACGGAGGCGTCCGCCTTTTCCCCGAGCGCCAGATTGACGGAGCCGATCAGCACGGATTTTCCCGCGCCGGTTTCCCCGGTCAGGATATTCAGGCCTTCCGTAAACTCCATTTCCAGCGCGTCAATCAGTGCCAGATTTTTGATCGTGAGAGACTGTAACATAGATCTTCCGGATTCCGCTTTCCTCAGTTCATTTTCTTATGCAGCACATCCACAAAGCTGTCGTCATGCAGGCGGATCAGGGCCGTCTCGCGTTCCGCGCGGCTGATGATGATCTCACTGCCCGGCATGATCTGCGCCACGTTTTCCGCGTCAAAGCTGACGGCGGCCATGGTCTTGATGTCGTCATGGGTCTGGTCCACCACAATGCGCAGCCGGTCTTCCGAGGAAAGGACGATGCTGCGGTTCATCATTTTCAGCGGCGCGATCGGTGTCATCAGCATGAGATCGGCGTCCGGCTCCACCACGGGGCCGCCCACGGACATATTATACCCCGTGGAACCCGTCGGCGTGCAGACGATGAGACCGTCCGCGTCATAGGTGCATAAAAAGAGATCATTGATATAGACCTGCAGGCGGATGAGATGAATGGCACCGAAGCGCGCGATGACAACATCGTTGAGCGCGTAGTTCAGCACCGTTTCCCTGCCCTTCGCGTCGCGCAGAATCCCCTGCAGCATCATGCGGTACTCGATGACGAATTCGTCGTCCAACAGGCGCGTTAAGGCATCCGTGGCGGAGGAAAGCTCCACCTCCGTCAGATAGCCCACCGTCCCGAGGTTGATGCCGATCAGCGGAATCCCCTTTTCCGTCGCGTAGGCGCTGGCCTGCAGCAGGGAACCGTCCCCGCCCAGCACGATGCAGCATTCCGTCCCGTCCGGCACCGACTTCAGCTGTCCGAGACGGACCATTTTACATGCCGCCCCCTGGCCCAGAAGATAGGTCCGAAGACGGTCCGCTTCCTGCAGCTTCGGGTCTTTTTTATCATTGACAATCAGATAAAAACGTTCCATGATTCACTTCGCAAATGTATGCGCCTCCTCCACACAGTCCGCGATTTCCTGTTCCGTGATCTCGCAGCCGGCTTCGCTCCTCTTTTCGAGCAGCAGCAAAAACTCAATATTACCCTCCGGTCCCTTCACCGGGGACCAGGTGACGGCCTTCGCAAAAAAACGGCTGTCCCGGGCATAGCTGAGAACCCGGCCCAATACTTCCGCATGAACGCGCCGGTCCTTCACGACGCCCTTCTTGCCCACCTGCTCCCGTCCCGCCTCAAACTGCGGCTTCACGAGACAGACCATTTGCGCCCCTTCCTTCAGCAAAGGAAAGGCCGCGGGAAGAATCAGCGAAAGAGAGATAAAGGATACATCCGCACAGGCAAAGCCGATGTCCTCCGGGATCTCCGTTCGCGTCGCATAACGGAAATTTGTCTTTTCCATGCAGACGACTTTTGGGTCGGAACGCAGCTTATAATGCAGCTGCCCGTAGCCGGAATCCACCGCGTAGACCTTTGCCGCACCCTCTTGCAGCATGAGATCCGTAAAGCCGCCGGTGGAAGCGCCGATATCCAGACAAATGAGATCCTTCACCGGAATCCGCCAGACGTCCAGGGCCCTTTGCAGCTTCAGCGCTCCCCGGCTGACATAGGGAAAGGGCGTTCCCTTGATTTCCAGGCTTTTGATTTTCTCCGGATCAAAGGAGGTTCCGGGCTTATCCTCCCGGACACCGTTGACAAAGACGAGGCCCTCCATGATCATCGTCTTCGCCTGCTCCCGGGATGCGGCCTCACCGCGCTCCGCAAGCAGCGCATCCAGGCGGACTTTCTTCATGGCCGTTCGTTTCCGCCGGGAGAAAGCGCGCGGTAGGCCCGTATCACTTCCTTCGTGATGCTTTCCGCGTCCAGACCCGCGTCCTTCTTCAGCTCCTCCGGATTGCCGTGGGGCAGGAAGCGGTCCGGCAGCGCAAAGATTTGGAAGGCGGCACCGGTGAAACCGAGCTGTTCCCGCACAAAGACTTCCGCCTGTTCGCCGAAGCCGCCGGCTTTGACATTCTCTTCCATCGTCACGATCAGCCGGTGCGTCTGTGCGGCCTTGCACAAATAGTCCCCGTCCAGGGGCTTCACGAAACGCGCGTTGGTCAGGCTGCAGGAAAAGCCCTTTTCCTTCAGTGCCAAACGCACCTGTTCCGCCGTTTTTACCATGCTCCCCACCGCAAGCAGCAGGATGTCCGATTCCTCGTACAGCACCTCCGCTTTTCCGTATTCCACTACCGCGCGGAAGTCCGAAAGCCCGTCATAGGCCTCGCCGCGCGGATAACGTACTGCAACGGGAGCGTTTGCGTTCACCGCGTACTTCATCATGTCGGAGAGCTCCCATTTGTTTTTCGGCGCGAGCAGCTGCAAACGGGGGATCGTCGAAAGGTAGGAAAGATCAAACATGCCCTGGTGCGTTTCCCCGTCCGCACCGACAATGCCGGCACGGTCAATCGCAAAGACCACGGGCAGATTCTGCAGACAGACATCCTCCATCACCTGATCGTAGGCCCGCTGTAAGAAGGTGGAGTAAACGGCAAAGACCGGCTTGTAGCCGCCGAGCGCCAGTCCCGCAGCGAAGGTCACGGCATGCTGCTCCGCGATGCCTACGTCAAAGAAACGGTCCGGGAAACGGTTGCGGAAGCGCTTTAAGCCCGTGCCCTCCGCCATGGCCGCCGTGATCGCGCAGATCTTTTCATCCCGTTCGCCCAGCTTGCACATGACGGTGGAAAAAATATCCTGATAGGCAGGTTCTTTGCGCTTCAAGGGCACGCCGTTTTCGATGTGAAAGGGATCCGTTCCGTGAAAACGTGCGGGATGATTCTCCGCCGGGGGATAACCTTTTCCCTTGCTGCTCTGGACATGCAAGACCACAGCCTTCGGCACCTTCTTCGCCTCGGAAATCATCCTGGTCAGCGCGCCGATGTCATGTCCGTCCACGGGACCGAGATAGGTGATGCCAATGTTTTCAAAAAACATCCCCGGAACAAAAAGCTGCTTAAAGGAGTTTTTGGCACGCCGGATGCCGGTGATGACCTTCTTGCGGCGGTCGCCCTTATTCAGGGATTCGTAGATGTCCGCCTTCAGGTCCAGATAACGCTGCGCGGTGCGCACACCGTCCAGGTATCTGCTGACACCGCCGACCGGCTTGCTGATGGACATATTATTATCGTTCAGAATGATGATGAAATTGGTATTGAGCTTGGCGGCGTTGTTGAGCGCCTCATAGGCCTCGCCGCCGGAAAGCGCGCCGTCCCCGAGAACGACAACCACCGTCTCCTCACCGCCGGAAAGCAGCCGCGCGTTGACCATGCCGAGCGCCGCGGAGACCGCGTTGGAAGCATGCCCCGTTTCAAAAACATCCGTCTCGGATTCCGATGTTTTGGGAAAGCCGCTGATGCCGCCCTTCTGACGCAGCCGCTCGAAGCCGTCCTTGCGTCCCGTGAGGATTTTGTGGGTATAGCACTGATGCCCCACATCCCAGAACAGCTTGTCCTCCGGAAAGTTCAGAACGCGGTGCAGCGCGATCGTCAGCTCGACGACACCCAAATTGGAGGCCAGATGTCCGCCCGTTTTGCTTAAGTGCGTAATCAGAAACGAGCGGATTTCCTCTGCCAGTGTGTCCAGCTGATCCTCCGGAACAAAGCGGACATCACCTGTTTTATTGATCTCATCCAGGAGCATGCAAAGTCCTCATCCGTCTAATTCATCCGCCCGGCAAGCCGGCTTGTCAGGTAAACAATCAGATCATCTTCTCTCGCGCCCACCGCTTCCAGATCGGCGAGTGCTTCTTCCGTCAGTTTTTTCAGATCCTCTTCCGCGCGCTTCATCCCGTAGAGCGAAACGTAGGTCAGCTTCTTGTGTGCGGCGTCCTTGCCGGGGCTTTTCCCGAGCGTTTCCTTTTTCCCGGTCACGTCCAGGATGTCGTCACGGATCTGGAAGGCGCGGCCGATGCGGGAGCCGATGCGCTCCATCATGTCCACGGCTTCCACACGGGCCCCCGCGAGGATGGCACCGCACATCAGCGCCGCTTCGATCAGCGCGGCGGTTTTGTTTTCGTGAATAAAATACAGGGTCTCCTCCCGGTCCGCGATGAGCTTTCCCTCCGAGGCCACATCCAGCGCCTGTCCGCCCACCATGCCGCGCAGTCCGGCCTTGGTGGAAAGCACCCGCAATGCCAACACAAGGCGCACCATGTCCTGCGGATCCTGACAGGCTTCGGAGGCAAGCAGTGCCGTCTCGTAGGCCCGGTTCAAAAGCCCGTCCCCCGCGAGGATGGCCATGGCCTCGCCGTAAGCCACATGACAGGTCTTTTTACCGCGGCGCAGGGTATCGTTGTCCATGGCCGGCAGATCGTCATGGATGAGGGAATAGGTGTGAATCATTTCGATGGCGGCAAGGAAGGGATGCAGCATCTCGTGATTGCTGCCGTTGAACAGATCAAAGGACAGCTGCATAAAGAGCGGACGAAGTCGCTTGCCTCCGCTCATCAGCGAATAGTTCATTGCCTCGGCAACAATCAGGGGCATGCGGATGTCCTCCTGTCCGGGCATGGTATCCGCAATCCCCTCTTCCGGCGGAAGAAACCGTTTCAAAATCTCTTCGATCCGTCCCGTCAGCCGTTCCTGTTCCCGTACAAAACGCTCCTCATCAGCCAAAATGCTTACTTCTCCCCCTGCGGTTCCCCGATAAAACGTGCCAGCACGCCGTTGACAAAGGACGGCGAATCATCCGGCCCGTAGACCTTTGCCAGCTCCACGGCCTCATTGATGGCCACGGCGTCCGGCACATGATCGTCAAAACGGATTTCATACACGGCCAGACGCAGGATGGTCAGCTCCGCCTTTCCCATCCGCTCCGTCACCCAGCCGGTGGTCCGTTCGTTGATTTCCGCGTCGATTTCCTTTATGTGCGAACAGACATCCTCATAACGCGTGCGCACAAAGACGCTTTCCGACGGAGACATGGTCTCCTGTTCCGCATCCTCCAGGTACAGGGATGCCTGTGCGGGAAGCTCTTCCTCCGGAAAGAAATCTGCACGGAACAGGAGCCGGAAAACCTGTTCCCTGAGCTCATGTCTGGTCATTCGTCCTGCATGGCGACGCCGGCAACGGCGACATTGACATCAGTCACGGTCAGATCCGTCATGTTGTTCACGCTCATGCCCACCTTATCCTGCACTTCCTTGCAGACCGTGGGGATGTTGTAGCCGTATCCCATGACGAGAGAAAGATCGATCACGGCCTTTCTTCCGTTCAGGCTGACACGCACCCCTTTTCCCAACGCGCTTCTGCCGACGCGGCTCAAGTCCTCCCGCGTCAGATTCCCCTGGACGGCGTTGACACCTTCCACATCCAGTGCCGCCATTCCGGCAATCCGCGCGATCACATCCTTTGCGATTCTGACATTCCCCAGCTTCTCCGCCATGGTCTGTTCCCCTTTCGGTAAATGTATGAATATTGTATCATTTTATCCAAAATATGTACATGTTTTAATTCCTGCGGAACTCGGACAGAATCAGTCCCGGATTGCGTTCCGTCGTCATCTGCACACTCCATTCGTTGATGAACAGAAGCAGCGGTTTTCCGGCAAGATCCGTCACTTTTTTCATGTCGCTGGTTCCGGTGAGCGTCTGCATGTCCGTTTCCGCGGAATCCACCCAGCGCACATGGGCATACGGCAGGGCCTCCAGGATGATTTCCACGCCGTATTCGTTCAACAGGCGGAATTTCAGCACGTCAAACTGCAAAACGCCCACGACGCCAACGATGATTTCCTCTAAGCCGGACCCCAGCTCTCTGAAAATCTGGATGGCGCCTTCCTGCGCGATCTGGGTCACGCCCTTGACAAACTGCTTGCGCTTCATGGTATCCACCTGCCGGACCCTCGCGAAATGCTCCGGCGCAAAGGTGGGGATGCCCTCATAGCGTACCTGCATGGCGGGGGCACAGATCGTATCCCCGATGGCAAACATCCCGGGATCAAAGACGCCGATGATATCCCCGGCGAAGGCCTCCGTCAGAATCTTCCGCTCATCCGCCATCAGCTGCTGCGGCTGGGACAGACGGAGCACTCTCCCGCTCGGTACATGCTTTACTTCCTCTTCCGCGTCAAAGCGCCCGGAGCAGACGCGCAAAAAAGCGATGCGGTCCCGGTGCGCCTTGTTCATGTTGGCCTGTATCTTGAACACAAAGGCGGAAAAACCGTTTTTCTCCGGCACAAGGGTTTCGCCTTCGGAATTTCGTCCGGCCGGCGGCATGGCCATTTCCAGAAAGGCCTTCAGGAAGATTTCCACACCGAAGTTCTGAAGGGCGCTGCCAAAGAACACGGGCGTGAGCTCGCCCGCACGGACGGCATTCAGATCAAAGGCCGCACCCGCGCCGTCCAGCAGTTCCTTTTCCTCAAGGAAACGCGAAAGCGCCGCTTCGCCGATCACGTCCTTTACGCCTTCCTCCGTGTACTTCAGCCGTGTCTCCACGCCTTCCCTGGTGCCCTTGAGCGTTTCCGAATACATGACGATCTCTTCCGTTTTCCGGTCAAAGATGCCGCGGAAGTCCTTTCCGGAGCCGATCGGAAGATTTACCGGACAGGTCTCGATCCCCAAATTGTTTTCGATGTCCTCCATCAGGGCAAAGGTGTCCAGGGCATCCCGGTCCATCTTGTTGATGAAGGTGAAAATGGGGATATGACGCATGGTGCAGACCTTGAACAACTTCTTCGTCTGGGTCTCCACACCCTTCGACGCGTCGATGACCATGACCGCGGAATCCGCTGCCATCAGCGTGCGGTAAGTATCCTCCGAAAAGTCCTGGTGCCCCGGCGTGTCCAGAATGTTGACGGTATGATCCTGATAATCAAACTGCAGGGCGGAGCTCGTGACGGAGATTCCGCGCTACTTTTCGATTTCCATCCAGTCACTGACCGCGTGTCTGGCCGTGGCCTTGCCCTTGACGCTGCCGGCGAGGTTGATCGCCCCGCCGTAGAGCAGGAATTTTTCCGTTAAGGTTGTTTTCCCGGCGTCCGGATGCGAGATGATCGCAAAGGTCCGCCGCTTTTTGATTTCTTCTTTGATCTGTTTCTCATTCATCTGTGATACTCCTGTTTTGACCGGCACAATATCTTATGATAATATATCAACATGGTTTTTTCCAGTCTGGTATTTACATTTTTCTTTTTACCGGCCGTCCTTGTGCTTTATTATCTGGCAAGGGGGCCTCTTTCACGTGCCAGAAACTATATCCTGCTCTTTGCGAGTCTGGTGTTTTACGGCTACGGGGAACCGTATTTTGTCTTTGTGATGATCGGCTCCATCCTCATCAACTACCTGCTGGCGCTTGGCATTGACGGTTCCGCAAACGCGCGTTCCGGGAAAAACGCCCTGCTGGTTCTGGCCGTGATCTGCAACATCGGATTGCTGTTTGTCTTCAAATACCTTTCCTTTGTCAGCGTCAATCTGAACCGCCTGACGGGGACCACGAAGATTATCCGGATTTCCCTGCCGATCGGAATCTCCTTCTTCACCTTCCAGGCCATGTCCTATGTGATTGATGTCTGGCGAAGGGACACGCCGGTGCAGAAAAACCCGCTCTATCTCGCGCTGTATATTTCTTTCTTCCCGCAGCTGATCGCCGGTCCCATCGTGCGTTACAAAACGGTGGAAGAACAGATCGCGAACCGCAGGGTGACGCCGGAGCTCTTTGCGGAGGGTGCAAGACGCTTTTTCCTCGGCTTTTCAAAAAAAATCATTCTGGCCAATCACCTGGCCATTCTGTCGGAAAAGATTTTCGGTCTGACGGATGTTTACGGCATCGCGAATTTCGCGGAGCTGTGGCTGGGGGCCATCTGCTATTCCCTGCAGATTTATTATGATTTTTCCGGTTATTCCGATATGGCCATCGGCCTCGGCAAGCTCTTCGGCTTCCGTTTTGAGGAAAACTTCCGCTATCCCTATATCTCGGCCAGCGCCACGGAGTTTTGGCGACGCTGGCACATTTCGCTGGGCAGCTGGTTTCGGGATTATGTCTACATCCCCCTGGGCGGTTCCAGATGCGGCAAGGGACGTCAGGTCTTCAACCTGTTCGCGGTCTGGACGCTGACCGGCATCTGGCACGGGGCCAACTGGACCTTCCTCGTCTGGGGACTGTGGTATTTCTTCCTTTTGTTGATAGAACGCTTTTTCATCCGTCCCGAGGACCGCGCAAAGTCCTTCCGGATTCTCTGGCGCTGTCTCACGCTCTTCTTTGTGATGTGCGGATGGGTGATGTTCAATTCCGCCAACGTCGGCGCGGGGCTGAATTATCTGCGCGGGCTCTTCGGCTTTTATAAGGCGACAAACGCGGCACCGGAGCCCTTCTTCCTGGTGTTTTATCTGCGGCAGTACGGTCACTTCATTCTGGCGGCGATCCTGTTCGCGACGCCCGTGATGTCCGTACTGGGGGAATCCCTGGACAAAAACAAAGCCCTGGCCTATGTCAAGGCGGTGCTGTCGCCGATTGCCTACGGTTTTTTGTTTATCTGGGCCGTGTCGTTTTTACTGGAAGGGATGCACAATCCCTTTATCTACTATAACTTTTGAAAGGGGAGAACGTGATGATGAAAGGACCGAAACGCATCCAGGTCATCCTGCAAATTGCCGTCTTTCTTGTTCTTGTCGTGGTGCTCGGGGGGATCACCGCGTTCCGTTACGCGGATTACAAGATCAATGACCGCGCGGGCGAATACAACAATAACATCGAAGCCCTGACGGAATACGAAACGGTAACCGACGAGGATAACGCGGACAAAAAGAACGGCGGCGGCGCGGAGCCCGTTGCCAGAAAGAAAACGGGCAGTACGCTGGAAGCGGAGGTGGCCACGACCTTCTTTGGCAAGCAGGAAATTCTGGACATCAACGGCGAAGTACGCAAAGAGCTGGGCCAGTATTTTATGAATGATGTCTATAAGCTGAACAACGGCCATCTGACGGAGATGATCGACTACCGTCAGGATGAGGAACTGGCAAAGCTGGCGGACAATATCGCGAGCGTGAAGGGCTTTCTGGACGGGCAGGGCATTCCCATGATCTTTGTGATGGCGCCCTTTTCCGTGAGCAAATATGACCCGCAACTTCCTCCTGGCGTTGAGAATTACGCGAATGACAATACAGACCGATTTGTAGCTTTCTTAAGGGAACGCGGCGTGGAGGTTCTGGATGTGCGCGACACCATGTATGAGGACGGCATTGATCATTACGATATGTTTTACCGCACGGATCATCACTGGACTACCGCCGCTGGTTTTTATACCTACCAGAAGCTGGAGCCCTGGCTTGCGGAACATGTGAACTGTGTACTGGATCCGCGTGTCGGCGATTTATCGAACTATACCGTACAAACCTGGCCGGAATGGCACCTTGGATCATACGGACAGAAAACGGGCATTGAATTTGCCGAAGGAGCAGATGATTTCACTCTCTTTATTCCGAATTTTGATACGCAGATCGAGGAGTTCGGCATTGACGGTTCCGGACGCCTGGAGGAGATGTTTTATCACATGGAGTATCTGCAGGAAAAGGATTACGGCAGCCGGCTGACCTATGACAATGTACTTGGAGCCGGCGATCTCTACGGAAAGATCTGCTATAACCAACTGGCTGATAATGAAGTTGACATGCTGCTGATCAGCAATTCCTTCTATCGCGCGCTCTATCCCTACCTCATTATGCAGTTTCGGCAGGTGCGGTACACTCACGACGCTACCGTAGAAGGACTCACACCGGAAAATGTACAAAACTACGATGTGGTTGTTATCGTCTACGAACCGACACTGCTGTATGACGGATGTGGTGCATTCAAATTCACAGGATACTAAAAAAAGCCCCCGCTTTCGCGGGGGCTTTCGTTTTTAAGCCTGTTGTACGTCTTTCATCGAGAAGCTGATTCTTCCCATCCGGTCCTTGCCGAGGCAGACGACGCGGACCATATCGCCGAGTGTCAGCACGTCTTCCACGCGATCGATTCTTCCCTTGGAGATCTTGGAGATGTGGACCATTCCTTCCTTCCCGGGCGCGAACTCGATGAAGGCACCGAATTCCTTGATGCTGACGACCTTGCCGTCAAAGATCTGTCCCTTCTCGAACTCGGTCACGATGATCTTGATCATCTCAATGGCCTTGCCGATCGCTTCCTTATCCTGGCCGGCCACGGAAACGGAACCGTCATCCTCGATGTCAATCTGAACGCCGGTCCTGGCGATGATCTCGTTGATGGTCTTGCCGCGCTGGCCCACCACTTCACCGATCTTCTCCGGGTCAATCTGCAGGAACTCGATCTTCGGCGCGTAAGGAGAAACCTCCGGACGCGGGGCGGCGATCGCGGGCTTCAGCACATTGTCAATGATGTGCGTGCGCGCTTCCTTGCACTGACGGATCGCCTGCTCCACGATGGGTCTTGTCAGGCCGTGAATCTTGATGTCCATCTGAATCGCGGTGATGCCGTCATGCGTGCCGGCCACCTTGAAGTCCATATCGCCGAAGAAATCCTCCAGCCCCTGGATGTCCGTGAGGACGATGTACTCATCATCCGTCTCACCGGTCACAAGGCCGCAGCTGATGCCCGCCACATGCTTTGTGATCGGGACGCCGGCTGCCATGAGCGACAGCGTCGAGGCACAGACGGAGGCCTGGGAGGTGGAACCGTTGCTCTCAAAGGTTTCAGACACGCAGCGGATGGCGTAAGGGAATTCGCTTTCCGGCGGGAGGACCGGCAGCAGTGCCGTCTCTGCCAGTGCGCCGTGACCGATCTCGCGACGGCCGGGGCCTCTGGAAATACGGGTCTCGCCCACGGAATAGGACGGGAAATTGTACTGATGCAGATAACGCTTGTTGGGCGCGTAGACATTCAGGCCGTCCACCTTCTGCATGTCGGAAAGCGGCGCTAAGGTGCAGATATCGCAGATCTGGGTCTGTCCTCTCGTGAACATACCGGAGCCGTGCACACGCGGAACGGTGTCAACCTCCGCGGCCAGTGTACGAATCTCGTTCATCTGACGGCCGTCCGGACGCTTGCCGTCCTTTAAGATCATCTTGCGGACGGTCTTCTTTTCGTACTGATAAATGGCCTCGTCCACGAGCGGCAGCCACTCTTCCTTCTCTGCCAGCGCCTCGTTGACACGCGCCGTCAGCTCCGCAATGTTCTTGTCACGGACTTCCTTTTCATCCGCGAAGACCGCGGTCTCCATTTCGGACTCCGGAATGATGCGGTGGATCTCGTCCACCAGATCCTGCGGCGGCAGGCAGCTCGTGTATTCGTGCTTCGGCTTGCCGACTTCGGCGACGATGCCGTTGATGAACTCGATGACCTTTAAGTTGGTCTCATGCGCGAGGTAGATGGCTTCCAGCATTTTGTCTTCGGGAATCTCATTCGCACCCGCTTCGATCATAATGACCTTCTCGCCGACGGACGCCACGGTCAGCTTCAGATCCCCCTTCGTCCAGGATTCCTGGCCGGGATTCACAATCAGCTCACCGTTCTCCATGCCGATCTGCGTCATGGCGCAGGGACCCGCAAAGGGGATGTCGGAGATGGATGCGGCAATGGAGGAACCGATCATCGCGACCAGCTCCGGACGGCAGGCGGGATCCACCGCGAGAACGATGTCATCGATGGAGACATCATTGCGGTAATCCTTGGGGAAGAGCGGACGCATCGGACGGTCGATGACACGGCTCGTCAGAACAGCGTTCTCCGAAGGACGTCCCTCTCTCTTGTTGAAACCGCCGGGGAACTTGCCCACGGCATAATACTTTTCCTCATACTCCACGGACAGCGGGAAAAAGTCGATTCCGTCCCGCGGTTTCTTGGACGCTGTGGCCGTGCAGATGACGGTGGTTTCGCCGTACTGCATGAAGGCACAGCCGCTGGCCTGTTTGCCGACCTTGCCGATCTCCACGCGCAGTGTGCGGCCGGCGAGTTCCATTTCATAGATTTTGTGCATGTCTTCTTCTTCCTTCCTTTCGCTTCTTCTTCTCTTACTTCCTCAGACCCAACTCCGCGATCAGCTTACGGTATCCCTCGATGTCCTTATTGCGCAGATAGGCAAGCAGACTTCTGCGGCGGCCGACCATTTTCAAAAGGCCGCGTCTGGAATGATGATCCTTGGGATGCGTGTTGAGATGCTCGTTGAGCTCTTTGATGCGCTCCGTAAGTATCGCGATCTGCACTTCCGGGGATCCGGTGTCGCCGTCCTTACGGGCAAACTTGCCGATGACTTCTGTTTTCTTGTCTTTTGAGATCATAAAAAAACCTCCTCATGGATCTCTGCGGCATTTGCTTTGTTTCACCTGCCGCGCTACGAAACCCCTGCGAAGCACGCGGCGGGAGGCGCCTGCGCCCGCGCAAAGGTCTACTCACAAAAAACGGGAGTACCAACGCTCCCGTCGACAACGTGTCAATTTTATCACGATTTCAGGGCATTGTAAAGGAAAAATCACGCCCCGGCGGCAATGTCTGTTTGCAGCTGCGCCTTCAGCGCATCAAGGGATGCAAAGCGCATCTCCGGCCGGGAAAAAGAAAGCAGCTCCACCACCGCCTGTTTGCCGTAAAGATCTCCCGTAAGATCATAGAGATAGGTTTCCGCGCCGACGGTCTCCCCTTCTCCCACGGTCGGCTTGACGCCGATATTGGTCAGTCCCCTGCTGACCGCACCCTCGATCGTCACCCTGGAGCGGTACACGCCGAAGGGCGGCAAAAGCTTTTCCTCGTCGGGCCGGATGTTGATGGTGGGAAAGCCGAGGCTGTGCCCGATCTTTTTTCCGTGCAGAATCGTGCCTTCCAGATGATAGGGGCTTCCCAGCATGGATGCGGCTTCCTCCATGTCCGCGGCAAGCACCGCCTCGCGGATGCGGGAGGAGCTGATCTCCGCGTCTTTGTATTTCACCTTTTCCACAAGCTCCGTCTCATAGCCGTAAGCGGCGGCCATCAGATTCAGCAGCGTAAAGTCTCCCGCGCCGTGCTTTCCGAATGAAAGATCCTCTCCCGCCACAATCCGTTTTGCCTGCAGCCGTTCATGCAGATATTCCCTGACAAAGCGTTCCGGCGGCGTCGCCGCGGTCTCTTTGTTTAAGGGGAATTCAATGAGCACATCAACGCCCGTCCGGCGGAACACCTCGCGCTTCTCTTCCTTCGTAAACAGGGACGGCTCCTTCACCCCTGAAAAAAACACGGCCGGCGAGGGATCAAAGGTAAAGACCACCCGCCGCAGGGCGCTTGCCGTTTCGGACAGCTTTCCGAGCAAGAACTGATGCCCCAGATGCATGCCGTCAAACTTGCCGATGGCAACCGCCGAGGGATGCTCGAGTTGAAATTCGGTACTGTTACAGATCAGTTCCATCCGATCAGCCTTCGTTCCCCGCATCGAAAAAGTATACCGGAACGAACTGCTCCTTTCTCAAATCATAGCGGTAAACACCGTAAAACAAACCCTCGCTGTCATAGACCCGTACACGGCTTCCGTCCGCAAAAGGGAGCTCTTCCGTCACGGATTCCGGAACGTTCAGCGCGTCCAGGCGCAGCGCGTTGCCGTTTTTCAGCGCCTTCTTTGCCCCCTCCGAAACCGTGATCCGCTCCAGATCCCGGAAGACGGCCTCCGGCGGCAGCAGCGTTTCCTCCAGACGATGCGCCTGATACAGTTCCTCCACCTGCGACAGCGTAAGCGCGCTGTCCAGCGTGAAATTCCCCACGCGCGTCCGCGTCAGATGGGCCATGGCACCGCCCACCCGCAGCGCCTCGCCGATATCCGCGCAAAGCGTCCGGATATAGGTGCCTTTGGAGCAGCGTACCTCCATGGTGAAGCAATGCTCCGTGTGCAGCGCGGAAGTGTCCAGCAGGGACAGGGAATGGATCTGCACGCTGCGGGGCTTACGCTCCACCGAAACCCCCTGTCTGGCAAGCGCGTACAGGCGCTTTCCATTCACCTTCAGGGCGGAATACATGGGCGGAATCTGTTCATAGCTTCCGCGAAAGCGCTGTAACACCTTCAGCAGCGCTTCTCTTGTCAGAACGGTCTCGTCAACGGGCGTTTCGCGGATGATGTTGCCGCTCAAATCCTGTGTGTCCGTTTCCAGGCCGAGTTTGCAGACGGCAATGTACTCCTTTTCGTGATCCGTCAGAAGTTCTGTAAGCTTTGTCGCCTGACCGAGGGCGCAGACCAGCACCCCCGTCGCGTCCGGATCCAGCGTGCCCGTATGTCCGATCCTCTTTTGTTTCAGGATACCGCGAAGCTTGGAGACCACGTCCTGTGACGTCCATCCCGCTTCTTTATGAATGTTGAGTAATCCGTTCAGCACACACTCACTCCGTGGGAGAATCAAAGATCATCAGCATGGAGACGCCGTCGAGGGTAAAGACGAGCGTCTGCGGTCCGGTCACGAGAACGGAGCCTGCCAGCACCGGTGCACCCTCTTCCGACTTCCATTCTTCATAGGGCTCCTCCCGGTCCCGCCAGCCGTCCGGCAGTGCCGTGCCGGCCTTTTCCGGAGGAAAGGCGTAGTAATCATACTCCCCTTCGCGGCCGGAGGACGAGGCTTCCAGAAAACCGCTCCGCTGCATGACACCCTCTTCACTGTAATAATCCAAAAATCCGCTCTGGTCCATCCGGAGATAGGGACTGTCCTTTTGCCCGTCCTTCCGCCAGATGCCGCTCATTTCACGGAAACGGTTGATCTTCAGCTGGATGTCGTATTCCTCCAGAAACTGCGTCAGATCATAGATTTCCTCTTTCATCGGGGACTGTGTCAGGCGCATCGGAACGTTGATCCGCTCCGGCGAGGTATAATCGTTTTGTACAAAAACCTTCTCATTTCCCGCAAAGGGAACAAAGACCTCACAGGCACCGATGAGTCCCTGTCCGAGGGTATTGGAGGAAAAATACACGCGAATGCCGCCTTCCTCCATGGTAAACACCGGCCCTTCCTCCGCCAGCTTCTGAAGGTCCTTGCGGATTTCCTCCTTCAGGGAAAGGATGTTTTTCCGTCCGGGATCCTCCTCCAGCAGACGAAGCAGGACTTCATAAAAGGCCTTGCTGTCGGCAATGATCCGGTTCGCCTTTACGACTTCCCCGGTATTGCGGTCCAGATTGAAGGCCTGGTAATAGGTCAGATCAAATTCGGAAAAGCCGTGATTGATCCGCTGCGTCTGCAGGATACTCACGACAAGATCATCCGCCCGCGCCACGGAAAGATAGGCCTCTTTCTGATACACGTCAAAGCCGGAAACATTCAGCAAATCATCATAGCTGAGCTGTCCCTGGGATGCGGGTTCCGCGCGGAGCGTCTCTTCGATTCTGGTACTTTCCTCCGCAAGCGCCTTTGTCAGCGGTGCGGGACCGTCCGGCGCGGCGATCGTGTCATAGGCATACTCCATCACGGTCTGTGTGCCGTCATCGTTTTTTATGCGGAAAACCAGAAGCTTACGTTCCATGGACAGGGTCTTTGCCTTGATGGTCACCGTGCCCGTCGGACTCGGGGGATTCTCCTCAGAAGCTTCGGTTGATGCGTCGTCGGAAGCGGCCTCATTTCCGTTCGACAGAAAGGGCATCTTGCCGGCAGCAAAAAGCACACCGGAGACCAGGATGACAACGCAAAGAAGAATGGACAGCAGCATGACGGCGATCCGTCCTTTTCCGCCGCCGGAAGACGTTTCCTCCTGCGGTCTTACGGTATAAAAAGGATGTGCCGCGTCATCATAGACGCTCTCTTCCTCCGAATAAGACATGAAGCCGCCAGCGGGCGGCGTCTGCGTCTGAATCGGCAGGTTATTCTCTTCCTGTTGTCCGAAGTGTTCGTCCATCGTGCCTTATACCGGTATGTTTGCAAGCTGTGCTTCCACATGCGGCAGGATCGCCTGCACGGCATCCGCCGCGCTGCCTTCAAAGGAACAGCCCGACGCGCGGATATGACCGCCGCCGGAAAACGCTTCCGCGATCTTTGCCACGTTGATGTCATCCGTTTTGGAGCGCAGGGAGATTTTGGAACCGCCCGATGCGTCGCCGTGCGCGAGCAAGGAGCATAAGACGCCGCTCGTTAAGTTCAGCTCGGAAACGGCAC
The DNA here is from genome assembly GCA_017551665.1 of Lachnospiraceae bacterium. Taxonomy (GTDB): domain Bacteria; phylum Bacillota; class Clostridia; order Lachnospirales; family Lachnospiraceae; genus Butyrivibrio. Next base: position 3,110 of record JAFZLB010000044.1, on the reverse strand, counting down.
CGTCCAGATCCTGTACGCCGAAACCCTGCTCCTCCATTTCCGACAATTCGATATAGGAGCTGATGACACGATCTCCCAGATGCAGGCTGCTTCTGGTCAGCAGAAAACCCAGCGCCTTGTTCTGCGCATACCTGCGTTCCAGCTCCACATGCTCGACAAGATCACTCGCGGCAAAGCCGAACTCCATGAGCCTTGCGGCAATGCGCATCGTCAGCGGGGAAGTGCAGGAATAATGGAACATGCCGGTATCCGTCACAATCCCGGTGTAGAGCGTTTCCGCGATATCCTTGTCCATGCGCTCAAAGTCCAGTACCTCGCACATCATCTCACAGACACTGGAGGCGTTTGTGCGGATATAATTGATGTCCCCGCAGCCGGGGTTGGAAACATGATGATCAATGTTGATCTTACATTTTGCATTGTCAAAAAGCGGTTCCGCGCCGCCGGTGCGGCCCTTCTCCACATCCAGAAGGAAAAAGAGATCATACTGCTCCACATCGGTTTTGAAGTCATGGCGGACCACATCGATGTCCTTGATGATCTTCAGCTCCGGAGGCTCCTCTTCAAAAAACACATCCACGCGCAGGGAGGGGTAATTCTTTTTGAGATAAAGATACAGCCCCATGCAGCTGCCGATACAGTCCCCGTCCGGGAGAATGTGTCCGCTGATGCCGACGGTTTTTATACTGTCATGGATCAGTTCGTCAACTTTAAGCATCTTCTTCCTCTTCCGTTTCCCCGCGTCTGCGTCTTGCCTCGGTATCCTCTTCGATCACCCGGTCAATCTTTTTTGTGATCTCGATGGCGTAGGCGGCGGAATCATCCTGCAAAAACGTCAACTCCGGCGTGCGGCGCATGTTCAGCTTCTCCGCGATCACGGAACGGACGTAGCCGGAGGCGTGCCGTAAGCCCTCCATGGTGCGGTCGGTCTCTTCTTCGTTCCCGAGCACACTGATCCATACCTTGCAGGTCTTTAAGTCCGCCGCGACCTGCACGTCCGTCACGCTCGTGAGCGGCGCGATGCGCGGGTCCTTGGACTGACGGATCGCCTCGGCGATCACGCGCATCACTTCGCCGTTGATGCGGTTGTTCTTGATGCTGCCACGTCTCATCGTTCTTCCTTCACCGTTCCCGTTTTACGTTCTCGGCACTTCCACCATGATGTAGGCCTCAATCGTGTCACCGACCTGCATCTCGTCAAAGCCGTCAAAGACGAGACCGCATTCGTAGCCTTCCTTGACTTCCTTGACATCATCCTTGAAGCGTTTGAGCGATTTGAGATCACCCTCAAAGATCTGCTCGTCGCCGCGGCGGATGCGAACCTTCGCGCCGCGCTGGATATTGCCGTCCGTGACATAGCTGCCGGCGATATTGCCGATGGCGCTGGCCTTGAAGATCTGGCGCACCTCCGCGTGTCCCGTGACGCGCTCTTCGTAGATCGGCGCAAGCATGCCCTTCATGGCCGCCTCGATGTCGTCGATGGCCTGGTAAATGACGCGGTAGAGCTTGATCTCCACGTTCTCCTGCTCCGCGAGGCTCTTGGCCTGCGCGTCGGGCTTGACATCAAAGCCGATGATGATGGCATTGGAGGTGGCGGCAAGCGTGACGTCGGACTCGTTGATCTGGCCGACGCCGGCATGCAGCACCTTGATGACCACCTCTTCGCCGGAGAGCTTTAAGAGAGAGGTCTTTAAGGCCTCCGCGCTGCCCTGCACATCCGCTTTGATGATGATATTCAGTTCCTTGAGCTTGCCCTCTTCGATCTTGGAATACAGATCGTCCAGGGACATTCTCGCCTTCGTCTCGTCAATGAGATCCTTCTTGTGCTGCTGCAGATAGGTGTTGGCGTACTGCTTCGCGATCTTGTCGCTTTCGTGTGCGACCAGAATCTCACCCGCGGCGGGCACGTCGGAAAGACCGAGGATTTCCACCGGCTGGGAAGGCAGCGCTTCCGTCACACGGCGTCCCTTGTCGTCCATCATCGCGCGCACCTTACCGGAGCAGGAGCCTGCGGAAATGAAATCGCCCACATGCAGCGTTCCCTTCTGTACCAGGACGTTTGCCACGGGACCGCGGCCCTTGTCCAGCTCCGCTTCCAGCACAAGACCGCGCGCCTTGCGGTCCGGATTCGCCTTGAGCTCTAAAATGTCCGCCGTCAGCAGAATGGTCTCCAGCAGATTGTCAATGCCGTCGCCCTTCTTTGCGGAAACCTCCACAAATTCCGTGGTGCCGCCCCAGTCCGTCGAAATCAGGTCATGCTCCGTCAGCTCCTGCTTCACGCGGTTGATGTTGGCACCCTCTTTATCGATTTTGTTGATCGCCACAACGATCTCGACACCGGCCGCCTTCGCGTGGTTGATGGCTTCCACCGTCTGCGGCATGACGCCGTCGTCCGCCGCCACCACGAGGATGGCAATATCCGTGGAATTCGCGCCGCGCATACGCATGGCGGTAAAGGCCTCATGGCCCGGCGTATCCAGGAAGGTGATGGAGCGTCCGTTGATGTTGACGGAATACGCGCCGATCTTCTGCGTGATACCGCCGGCCTCTTTGTCGATGACATTCGTCTGGCGGATCTTGTCGAGCAGCGAGGTCTTGCCGTGATCGACGTGACCCATGACCACGACAACGGGCGGGCGCTTCTTTAAGGTCTCCGGCGCGTCGTCCTCTTCCTTCAGAAGCTCCTCGATCACATCGACCGGGATTTCCTTCTCGCAGATAATCTCATATTCAATGGCGATGTTCTCCGCTTCCTCATAGCTGAGCTCGGAGTTCACCGTCATAATCTGTCCCGCAAGGAACAGCTTTTTGATGATGACGGAGGGCTGGATCCGCATCTTGTCGGCCAGTTCCTTGATCGTGATCTTCTCCGGAACGGAAATGACCTTGATCTGTTCTTCCGGTTCCTCGACCTTTTTGACCTCCGGCTTAATGAAGCGGCCGACCCGCTTCTGACGCGTCTCCTGCGTTTCCTCGGTCATTCTGGTCAGGTTCTTGCCGCCGCCGCGCTCCTTGCCCTGCGTACGGCGCTTATCCGTCTCCGGCCTGTCCTTCGTTCCCTTCTGGTCTCTGGCCTTGTCCGTGCGTCCGCCGCGCTTTGCGGTGCCCCT
>JAFZLB010000043.1 GCA_017551665.1 Lachnospiraceae bacterium | reverse complement strand
GTCGTATGCTTCAACCTCCTGAAGGAGGAGGGCGGTCTTATTGTTGTTTGAAGCCTGGTTCGACCCGCCGTCATCAGACCTCTTCGCAAACAGGGTATCGCACTCGTCAAAGAACAGTACCACGTTGCACTTCTTGGCTTCCCTGAATATCATGGAGATGGATTTTTCCGTTTCACCGACGTACTTGTCAATGACCTTCGATAAGTCCACACGGTACAGCTCCAAGTTCAGTTCATGGGCGATGACCTGCGCGCACATGGACTTGCCGGTACCCGGCGCGCCGAAGAGCAGCACCGAAAGGCCTCTGCCGTACGGATACTTTTTCGTGTAATGCCAGTTCTCATACACCTGCTTGCGGAAGTTCATCTGGTCAATGGCATGCAGCAGCGTCTCCTTCTGGGTCGGGTTCATCACGATGTCCTCAAAACCGAAATTGGCCTTGATCTTCGTGGCCTTCTGGGTCAGCTCGGAGGACATCTGGGCGTAGCATCCCTGGAAGAGCACGTCCCTGGAAATCAGAATCTCCTTCTTCATGGCGGCAAGGCTTCTTGCATGTTTCAGCGCATCATGAATCTTGCCCGCCGTAAACAAAAACTTCGTGGACATTTCCAGCAGATCGATCTCGTCCGCCAGCTGGAAATTCTTTGAGAAGTATTCCCAGCAGCTTTGCCGCTCCCCGGTGGAAGGGGTTGGCAGCTCCAGCTCCGTGAACTGCTCTCTGGTGATATCCTTGAGCTGCAAATACTCCTTGCTCATAGCAAAAACGAGCACGCCCTTCTCCGTCAGTTTGTTAAAGGCAAGATCCATGTAGCCGTGGAACTTTTCCTTTTCTTCTTCATGGAAGGAAAGCTCCGTTAAGCAGCAGCATGCATTCGTGAGAATACACTCCCTGACAACGGCCCACAGCGCCTCGTCCACAAAGCGGAAATCATAAGAGAAGAGCTTTTTGCAGTTGATGGTGATGGCTCTGAGGCCGTTTTCCGCGCAGAACTTTTTAACGAAAAATTTTCTGCCGCTGCCCTCGTCCCCGTAGTAATAAAAGATGCGGACCCCGTCCCCGTAGGAGATTTTCATGGCATCCAGCACACCCTCGTTGGCGAGAATGGGATCCAGCTCCTCCTTTTCATTCTTCGTCAGCATCGTGAAGAAGCGGTCATAATTCTCATCAATCCGGAGCGGGTACCGGCCAAAGAGGAAGTCAATCATGCGCTTATCCGGAGAAACCTCCGTGGAAAAGGGCATGGCGCTGTTCACATTCAGGCGCAGCATCGGCAGAAGCTGCTCCAAACAGACGGACATATCGCCGTAGGCTCTCGTGATGGAAAAGCTGTCGCCGAACCAGAGCTTTGCCGCGGATTCAATCGTCGGGGCGGACATATTGCCGTTTTCGTTGATGATCTGGAACACCCCCGCGTAATCCGTCTGCATGGAGGCTAAGATGCCGCAGGCAAAGGTAAAGCGCGTGAAGGGTTCAAAGTTCAGGGTCTCCGCAAGACTGTGCAGGGGCAGGGCGCATCCCGCCGCCACCGTGTCCCGCGCTTTTTCCTCGATCTCCGCAAGGCGCTTTTGTATGGCCCCTGCCTCGATCTGCGCTGATTCCTCCGGCGCTTCCATGCTTTCGCTGAATTCCCCGAGCAGGTCCAGCAGATCGTCATCCAGTGTTTCTTCGCTCTGCTCCGCTTCGCTTTCTACCGCCGCCGTTTCCGTCCCGGCACTGCGTATCCCCTGTTCAAAGAGATCCAGCTTTTCCCGGCACAAATCGCTTGCAATCTCGATATCCGGATAGAGCACGTTTTTGTAACCGCCCTGTCCCGCCGCGTAGGTGCGCTTCATCACTGTGAGATAACCGTCCAACGCCGTGTTGACACAGGCAAAGACATGATCCGTGTATGCGCCGTAATCCGCAAACACGTCTCCCGCCGCGCCTTTCTTTTTGTCCGCAGCACTCTCTTTCGGCTTCTTCTCCGGTGTTTTCTCCGGTTTCTGCTCCTGCACGACTGCCTGCGCCTGTTCTTCCGCCTGTTCTTTTTTTGTCTTTTTCTTCGCAGCTGCCATCGCTCTTTCCCTCAGGTTCTGAATACCGCCGTCTGATCAAATACATTCGGATCGCTGTTGATGCCCCGGAAGGTGTTCTTTTGAAACGCGCCGGGATCATCGTTGAGCGCCTTCGCCCGTTTCCGGGGCGCATACATCAGAGTATCCTCGTCACGGTCATCCGGATCCGGCTTTTTGTTCAACTTTTTGTTCTGCTTGACCAGCCGTTCGTCAATTCTCATCGCCGATGCCCATGCCTTCCTCTTCTTTGATGACGACGGAGGGCCGCACTTCCCTGCGGATAAAGGCCGGGAAGGCCGTTTCCTCCACCTCCGTGAAGAAGAGGTAATCATTGCTGCAATAGCCGTTCACCGTGCTGTCATCCGTCACGATCTCGGACCATTCCTCCCCGCGGTACAGCACATAGCCCGTCGTGCCGGCCGGCAGCATCGCGACGATTTCCGCGTCCGCCTTCGGTTCCTTCCGCACATTCAGCTGGTTCTGGTTGGTGGTGATGCGGAAGCGGAAATACTGCAGCTGCTCCGTCGCGTTCCCGGTCACCTCCAAGGCCGCGTTCCCCGTGACAAAATCCGGGTCCTGCGTCTCTTCTGCTTCCTCTTCCGCCGCTGCTTCTTTCTCTTCCTGCGCTCTCAGCAGTTCGTCCAAAAGCGCCTCCGTCTGCGCGGCCTCTTCCTCCGCAGAGGGGCCGTCCAGCAGGCGCTCGATTTCCTCCGGGGTGCCGGGGCTGACCACCGTCACCTCATGCTGTGCGCGTTCTGCCGCCGCCCGGCTCTCGGACTGCTTGACCAGAAGTCCGCCTGCCACCGCCATGAGCAGATACAGTACCATCATCACGATCAGACTTCTTGAACCGTGTCTCATGCGCCCTCCTCATTCTTTCTGCCGGTGGACGGCAGCTGGATATAAACGCCCATCCCCTTGCCCGGCATGCTCTTTGCGTATATGGTGCCGCCGTAATAATCCACGATGGCCTTGGTCTGCGTCAGTCCCAGGCCGTTGCCGCTGATGCGGTTCGAGCCCTGGAAATTCAGCTCAAACACATGCTTTGTCTCATCCTCCGAAAGACCCTCTCCCGTATCCTTCAGCACGATAAAGATATCGTCGTCGATATTGGAGATCGTGATGACGAGAGAGCCCGCGCGCCGCATGTATTTAATGGCATTGTCAATGACATTGCGGAAGAGAATCCGGATGCGGGAAGGCTCCGCCCGCACCAAAAGCTCCTGCAACGCACTGGACACACGCACGGCGACATTGGCATGCCTTGCCGCGCTCTCCAGTTCCTTCGCCGCTTCCTTCGCCGCGGCAATGATGTCGATGGTTTCCGATTCTCCCTCGTCCGCCGGCGGCAGGAATTCGCTGATGTCCGGTTCCTGCGTCTTCTCTTCCTTCAGACGCTCCAGCTCTCCCGAAAGAGAGCCGATTTTGTATTCCAGCTTTGCCTGCGTTTCCTTCAGGACCCGGTTTTCCTCCGTGCTTTGTTCCAGGTTCTTCACGCTGCTGTCCAGCGCCTTCTGCAAGGTTTCTTTTTCCTCCGCAAAGCCCCTGCGCGCTTCCAGAAGATCCTGCTGCAGCTCCTCGGCATATCCGTCCTCCTCATGGATGCTGTGCAGGTAAGCAAGCACAATGAGGCTTAAGCTGTGCAGCAGGATTAAAACAATCTGTATCGTCACGGACTCCCTGAGATACCAGGCCGCCAGCACGCCGCCAAACAGGATACAGGCGAAGACCGCCATGATGGTTTTCCACTTTTTCATGCCTTCCCCTTCCTTGCGCTGCGGTCCAGTGAAACCGTCCGGAAGGACTTTGCCTCCCTGTGCAGTGTATCGATATCATGCGTCGCCAAAACGACGGTGACGCCCTGGCGGTGAATGAGTTCAAAGAGCTGCATCACCTCCGCCGAGGCATCCGGGTCCAGATTGCCCGTCGGTTCGTCCGCTAAAAGCAGACGCGGATGGTTGAGGATGGCCCTTGCCAGACAGACCTTTTGCTGCTCTCCGCCGGAAATCTGTGAGGGCATGCGCTTGTACAGCCTGTCCAGACCGAGGAAGGTCAGCACGTCGCCGATGCGCTTTTCGCTGCCCCTTTCCTTTCCGTTCGTGATGCGGTAGGCCAACAGCAGATTGTCATAGACGCTGCGGTCCTGAAACAGCATGAAATCCTGGAACACCACGCCGATGCCGCGACGGTAATGCGGCACCCTGCGGTTCCGGATTCTGCCGATTTCCTCGCCCTTCACGTAAATGCGTCCCTGCGTCGGCTCCGTCATACGCAGCAGCATCTTTAAGAGCGTCGTCTTCCCGCTGCCGCTTTCGCCGGTCAGTGCGATAAATTCGCCCTCTTCGATTTTCTCGTTGAAATGCGAAAAGACCGCTCTCTTCTGCCCCTCGTATTTTTTTGTCACGTCATCAAAACGTATCATGCCTCATCCGATCTTTAAAATCCTGGAAAAGCCCGTCACCGTAAACACCTGGTTCACCGCGTCGTTGACATTGATGACGGTCATGCTGCCGCCCTTGGACGACGCCGTCTTGTGCCCGAGGAGCAGGGACCGTAAGCCCGCGCTGGAAACGTACTCCAGCTCCGCACAGTTGATGACAATCTTATTGGATTTCTGCAACGCCTTTAAGATCGCCTCCTGCAGCCTGCCGCTGGTGTTGGTGTCCACGCGCCCCTCCACCTTCAGCTCAATGACATCTTCCTGTCTGACTTCCGTAATGTTCATCCTTTGCCTCCCTTTTTGTGTGACTTGATATACGGATTGCTCCGTTTCTTCGAAACTCCCGCAATCCTGTATCTCTCTATTCCAAAACAATGACATCGCCCAGCGTCGTGTCGGCGTCGAGTACGCTTGCCTTTTCCGACGGGATGGCCGCGTTCATATCCATGTAAGTATGTCCGTCCATCCGTGCGGTCTTGTCCAGCTGTACCAGGTGCAGCTTTGCCCGGACCGGTTTGAACTGATCCAGCAAAAACATAAGCTGGTGCCGCTTCGTGTCCGAAATATGACCGTGCAGCAGAATGGTCACGTCATAGATGCCGCCCCCCTGCAGGTGATCCGGAATCTGTGCGCCGTCGGACAAGAGGTAGGCCCGCATCATGTTGTATTCCACGACCTCCGCCTTCATCCCGGTCACGATCTCGATGATGCGGGTGAGTGCCTTGCGCGTTCCCCTGCGGCGGTTTAAGTCATAGCCTTCCTTGACGAGCCCCCGCAGCACCTCTTCTTCCAGAAATCCGCCGGTCAGGTCAATGCCCAGCCACGCGCCGTACAGCGGCAGAATCTCCGCGGGACAGCTGTCCAAATCCAGAAGCTTCGGCAGTGCGTCGATCTCTTCCTGGAAATCGTTGTAAATACTGGAAAAGACCGAAATATACCGGTGAAAAAAGCTGTTCCGTTCCCGGTAGACCTGGGGGAAGGTATCCATGAAATTGTCCCCCCTGGCCCGCACATGGAAGCCGGAGAAGGAAGCCTCCGCATCCCCGATCACGCTCAGGACAAGGAAAAGATACCGTCCTTTCTGCGCGTAGAGCAGAATGTCGCTCTGGTTTGTCGTGCGGGAAGCCCCCAGCTCCGTCAGAAACTCCAGCTTCCTTTCCCTCGAAAGTCCCTCCTCCGAAAGCAGGGAGAACAGCTCCACGTACGTATCCTCATGCAGGAGCGTCGTGTCGTTGACGGCAAGCGCGTAAACATAATGTGCCGTCTCTCCGTCGTGATTTGCCGTGAAGGTCAGGCGGCCCCAGTCGCTGTCCTCTTCGCCGCTGTCAATGGGCGGAAGGACGGCCACATGCGCCCCCTTCCCCGTACTGTGCAGCCTGCCTTCCGCGTCCATCTCCATGCCGGTGAGGACGGCCTTCTTCCATCGGTTTTCCTTGATCGAAAAATTCTTTTCCACGTCTTATGCCTCATGTGCCACAACTTCGATGGCGATTTCTCCCGCCGTGCAGATCGTGTCCGCCCGGGGGACAATGTCCGTATCCCTGACCTCCGCCAGTCTTCTGCTCTCCGGCAGAAGCGAAAGGTCGGAAATAAACTCCACGCAGTCCAGAATGTCAATGGCCGCGAACAGATCCCTGAAGTGCAGCACCTTCCCGAAATCATTTCCGGCCCGGTTGATATCCAGCTGCCGCTTCACCGCTTCCCGGATGGCCGTTTCCGGATCCGCGTAATTACGGTTCACATACACCGTTCCCCGCACATGCACGCGCACATACTGCGGCGGCAGAATCTCAAAACGCACTGTCAGAAGCCTTCGCTCCTCCAGACGCTTCGCGATCTCGCTGCGGTAGATTTCACTCAACGCGGGGAAGGGTTCCGTCGTGTCCGGCATCACGGCGATGCGCACCAGGTTTTCCTTCTCGTCCATCACCGCATGCGCCTTGCGGATGCATAGCCCCGGCGTTTCCAGGACGATGCGCTCATAATCCTCCGCGGTCACCGCCGTATAGGGGGTGTCAATATCCGCACGCAGCCGCACGCTCATCTGCTCCACCGTTTCGCGGAACGCGCCGCCCGTGCCCTCTCCGGGATTGAAGAAGCTCACATGCTTCGGCGCGTCCTTCGTGCGGAAGCTGCTCATCACGCGCACATTGCCCACGTCGCCGCGGGTCACCGCAAGCGAAGCAACAAACAGATCCGCGCCGATGAAATCCCCGGCCTCTTCGATCACGATCTTCCCGTCGTTTTCCAGAAGATGATAGGTCAGCGCGTCGTCCTCCCGCTTGCCGGGGCGCACAAAGTCATAAAGATATCCCTCATCATCTCTTCTTCTCGCGATGAGGCTGAAGGAATCCTGCACGAGATGATTGCAGGGCAGCTCCAGCTCCTGCATGTCATAGCCCAGCACCTGCCCGATGGCGTAGCGGTTCATGATTTCCTCGTTGTACAGCACCACGCGCACCGGTTCCTTTAAGTGCGGTACCGGATGCGGTTCCGTCTCTCCTTCCTTGAATTCCAGGAGAAAGCTCCCGTCCTCCCCGCGGAGGTACTTGCAGCAGCGCCCTTCCTCCTCTGCCGTATAAGACAGCTCATAGCGCCGGTAGGAAGAGCCCTTCTCCTCCTTGCCGAAGACCAGAATATGCTCCTGCGCAGCCAGCGGATGTCTGACACGCACGCGCTGTGTGTTGTTGAAGATCATGCTGGCGGCACGGGTGTCCTTCTGCCAGACCTCAAAGAGGAAGCTGTCCACCGCTTCCACCCGCGGTTCGATGTCATAGGACGCGCGTTTCAGCCTTCCGCGGATGCAGTAACCCTGCACCGGCGTGTCCGGAAATGCCACGGCCTTTTCGTCCGGCATCCGCAGGCGCAGCTCCCCGCTGAACAAAAAGCAGCCCGTGAAATCCCTGGTCTTCATTTCCACGAAACCCTGCTCCGTATAGCACTCCCAGACCATTTCCGCGAAGATGTTTTCCGCGCGGTTTTCGATCGGGTTGCGCTTGGCGCGTTCCGCGATCTGGATGAAAAACAGCATTTCCTTTCCCGCCTCCGGCAGACGGTCCGCGATGAGATACACGGCGTCATCCGGGCCGGGGGTATGTCCGAACACCGGCGCTTCCACCGGCACGTCCCGGTCCAGCAGGAAGGAATAATCATGGTATTCCCCCCCGTAATAACCGTAAAAAGCCACGGGATTGCCCGCGCCGATATCGGTTGCGCGGTTTGTCTCAAAGGTCAGGCCGCCCAGGGTAAAGCGGGCGTTCTGCGGCACCACGTCCCCCTCCTTTGCGCCGATGGCCTTCATCAGCACCCGCGCGCACTTTCCCTTTCCGGGGGTGATGCCCGTAAAGGTGAGGAGTTTCCGCCTCGCCTCATAGGATACCTCCGAAACGCTCTGCGCCTGCAGGGCGGAAAACAGGGTGAGACTCTCCAGCATGGTAATGCCGGGGTCCGAGACATTGTAATTGGTCCATTCATCCGAATACAGGGGGATCAGGGACAGGGTCTCCTGCATCCGCTCCTCGTAGCCTCTGAATGTCGGTTCCTTTCGTTTCAGCATACTGATCTTCCCGTCCTTACGACGTCATTTTTTCCTTTCCGTAAAGAATATGCACGCGGTGTTCCCCGCTCTTACAAACCATATAAGGCGTGACCTGCAGGTCTTCGTAGCTCATTTCGTGATCTCCGTCCCGGTCCGTATAGGACGCGGTGATGGAGGTCTTGCGGATCTCCGCGTGCCCCTTCAGCCCGGAGAGCTGCATGAGAATCTGCGTTTTCTTCGGCATGCTGCCGATTTTCCAGCCCTGTTCCTTTTCGTGGCTGCCGCCCGTCACCGGATTGAGGTAAGTGTCCAGCGCTTCCCGCACGGTGTTCTGCACCTCAAAGCTTTCCTCCATGCTCAGCACCCTGGTCCAGACGCTGACGGAAACACTGACGAAGACCGGCTCCATGATATGCAGCTGTTGTTCCGTCACCGCCATGTCACAGGACGCGAGCAGATGCTTCTTCAAGGGCATGCGGATGCGGTGGAAGGAATAAGCGCCGTCCGCAAAGTCCTTCATCAGCAGCACAAAGCTGAGGCCCGAAGGATCCTCCTCTCCCTGCTCGTTAAAGCCCCGGACACAGTGCACCTTGTCCACCACATCGGAGAAGGAAAGGATGGCCCGCTTGAAATCCCGTTCACTGACAATCCGTCCCCTGGAGTGGATGAGATCGGAACCCCGGACCAGTGCCTGGGGCACGGTCTCCATATTGTTCCCGCCGTAGGACCGGACGGGATTGGTGACACCGTCGATGAACATGATGTCTTTTTCCAGCCGCACCAGGGAATCCGCCGGCAGATTGCCGTCCGCCCCGACACAGGTACGCAGCCGGACGCGGAAGGCCACGTCATCCGTCACGCGCGGAATCTCCGCCATGATGCCGTCGGAAAACTCAATAAAGCCGTCCAGCCGGTCAATCCGGTACACACGCCGCCGGAAGAACGCGTCCCCGCCTGACGCGGCGTTCTGCGGAAGAAACTTCTCCGTTTCGTGCCAGCGGACATAGAAGGCCGCGATATCGCCCGTGAGATCGTATTCCGCACGCACGTCATCCGGATACTGTTCCTTCAGCCATTCCATCTCCGCCGCCGTCAGCCGGTCTCTTTCGTTGACAAAGACCTCGGCATCCAGGATATTGCCGCCGCCTAAGGCAAAGCGCATATCCGCGGTCACCTCGTCGATATAGTAATCCTCCTCCGTGCCCGTGGCAATGTTCGTCACGTCCACCGCGTTCAGGCAGATGGATTTGATCTTCGGCAGGGCGGAATAATCATCCTTGCCGCCCTGTCCTTCCCCGCGCACGATGCGGATCCAGTAGCGGCTCTTTTTCTCCAGCTCCGTCCGGTGGAAATCCGGCGGCGGCAAAAAGAGCACGATACCGGAGCGGGAAAAGCCTTCCGTGCGGTCTATGACCTTCATCAGCTGGAAGCCCTTGCGGGAACCGTATTCAAAGCGGCATTTCATGGGCCTTCGTCCGGAAGAGGACGCCAGCTCGAAAAAGATGCCGACGGGTCCGGACTCCATCCGTTTGTCAAAGCCCAGATACAGCGCGTCCTCCGCATACGGAATCGGGCGGAACAGCGTTGTCTTCCCGCGCATGAGCGAAGCCGTCAGATCCGTCCGCTCCGTTCCGCTGACGGCGATGAGCTTCTCCGGGCGCACGCCGGGACCTTCGTAAAAATACGAGAAGGACAGCTCCTCCATCACCGGATAATGATGCACGGCGGGCCGCATATAGCAGTTATCGCTTTGCATGAGCCTGAGGCGCAACAGTCTTCCGTCGTAAGCGCCGCTGGCGGTGGGTTCCCAGTCCTCCGGGTTCGTGAAGGTCAGCCGGATCTCCCCGCCCTGCGCGCTCCGGAACAGGCTGCCGTACTCCGTATCGCAGCGCAGGCGCTTCCAGCCGACACCGTTGTAATATTCCAAAGCGATTTCATCCGCAAACACATTGACGAATTCCAGGGTTCTGACCGCCTTCTCCCTGCGTTTGATAATCTTTAACTCCGCCTTCGCCGCCTCCGTCTCCAGTGCCAGCACGGTTTCGCGGAAGAGCAGCCGAAAGGTCATCGTCACGCTCGCGCCCGCCTTGTCAAAGTAATTGTCCTTGCCGATATAGCATTCCGCGTAGACATTGAGGCTTTCCGTAAAAGGCGCAAAGGACGCGGCATTCAGTTCACTGGATCCGTCTCCCACGTAGTCCGCACCTTTGACGCCGCCGGAGCTCTTTAAGCGGATGTCCGTAATTTCCTCCGTCCGTAACACGGAAGTGCTGCATTCGGCGATAATCACATCCATTTCCCTGTCGTCGATGCGGATTTTTCGGGAAGAGGCTTCCTTCTTCAGCAGAAAACTCTGCCGGTCCTTGTCCGTTTTTGCCTCCGCAAAGGGCTGCAGACCCTCCTCCGACAAAAAGGAAAAGCGCAGACGTCCCTCATCCGCCAGCTCCGCCAAATGCCGGTTGCCCTTGATCGTCATGCGGATCGTGTCGCCCTCCGCGTCAAACACGCGGTCATGGCCGATCAGCAGGGCATGTCTGCCGATGGATTTCCGCTCGCCGAACAAAAGGAAGGGCTTCAGGCTTTCCAGACTCCGCTCTCCCTCCGGCAGGGATTCTGCCGCGTCTTCCTCTTCCTCCTGCTCCTGCGGCAAAACCCGTTCCCGTTCCCCGTCGAACAGCTCCGGTTCCGGAAACTCCCCGAGCAGCGGCACGAGCACGCCCGCTTCGTAATCCGTCAGAAAGAGATCCGTGATCTGCGCGGAGGTCACATACAGCGCCTGCTCCGTTTCAAAGACCGGTGTGCCGGACTCTCCTTCATACTCCGTCAGAATCCGCGTGCCCTTCGGGATATGCACCCCCGCCCTGGACAGATCGGAAATGGAAAAGGTGCAGATGCTTCCGGCAGGTCTCGCTTTCTTCAGCGTCAGATCCAGAAAGTTCACAAACTCCGTGTGGTAGATCTCCAGGATCTCATTGACGGCGCGCATGTTCTCATGCATCTGCCTGGCAAAGATCCTGCCGATGGTGGATCCGATGTCCGGCGTGTTTGTCTTAAACAGCCATTCCGGCGTATAGGAACGGGAAAGCGCGGCGATACGCGCCTCCACATCCTCCGCTGTCTTCGTATTAATTTGATACTTCTTCAACGATTTCAGGCTCATAATACTCCGGTTCCATCTCCTCTTCTTCCTCTGCGGCGTTCAGATAAAACGGGAACACCAGGTTATCACTGATATGGGTTGCCCTGACAGTATAATGAATGTCAATCAAAAGCCTTCCAAGGCGGTCATCCGGTTCCAGGTTGATCCGGACATTGGTAATCCGCGGTTCATTCTCACTGAGGGCTTCGGTCAGTTCCCTGGACAGCATGGCGAAGGTACCGCTGTTCATGTCCATAAAGGTATAGGCTAAAAGACCGCTGCCGAATTCCGGACGGACCAGGCGTTCCGACTGCTGGGTCATGAGAATCAGGTACACGGATTCCCGGATGCTTTCCTCTTCCGACGACGTGGCGAAGCGTCCCGTGGCCGGGTCAATCTGCGGCGGAAACTTCATTCCCGTACCCAGAAAGCGTTTGTCCATACCTCTCCTCCTTATCCCACTTTGACCGGCGTGCCCTTCACCTGGGCGGGTCCGCTGGATTCCAGGGTGATCATGGAATTGCCTTTCACGGTGGTATTTCCGCCGGTGACGGACATCTTGCTGTTGGCTTCCAATGTCATGCCGTCCGTTGCCTTGAGCTCGATCTTGGTACCGGAAATGGCGATCTTTCCGTTATCGCCGTCCATGATGATCTTTGTCGTGTCTCCCGCCTTGATGGTCACTTTCTTTGTACACTGAACGGTGATATCGCCTTTTCCTTCCCCGGCATTGATCAGAACGTAATTATCCTCATCCCCGTCCGAGATCCTGATGGTCCCTGCCTCATTGTCCATCTCCAGCCTGAATTTCTGGCTGGAAGTGTAGAGATGAATCTTATCTTTGTCTGCGCCGTCCTTGTTGTCCTCAAAAACCAGTGTATTGCCGTGGGTGGTGGTGATCCGCTTGAACTGATTCTTTTCATCCGCACTGCTCTTCAGGAATTTGTCGTTATCCCTCGGAATGCAGCCGATCACATAGGGTCGTTCGATGTTCCCCTGTTCAAAGGCCAGCAGCACCTCGTCCCCGACTTCCGGCAGGAAATAATGTCCCCAGGTGCTGCCGCTCGAAGGCATCACAACCCGCGCCCAGAGCAGTTCGTTGGCCTCCTCATCACGCGTAAGAATTTTGACGCAGACCCTGCCCGGCATCTCCTCATCGTAGTTTTTTGTCACAACGCCCAGCAGCAGACCGTAGATCCGGTTGTCCCCGGTCTCCGTCTTTTCCACCTGCCGCTTTGCGATATCGTCCATAATCTCAAATAATGCCATAACGTTTCCTTCTTGTTTATTCCAGCTTTGCCGCCTTGCCGGTAATCTGCGTCGTGAATCTGCCGGTGTGTTCCATCTCGTGCCTGACACCGGTCAGATAAAACTTGTTGGAGGCGCTTTTGCCCAGTCCCTTGATATCCACATAGCATCCCGGAAGGAGATCCGGCAGACCGATCACCGTTGCCTCCAGCGTACCGAAGCGGTAGGACATGTCCTCCATCAGATATTCCGCCCGCTGCTCCGCCTCGCCCTTATTGGCCGCCGTCGGATCGATATACACCTTCGTCTGTTTGTCAATCAGCTGCCTGGCCTTGTTGCCGCCGGAGATCTTTCCCTGCCGTTTTTTCTTCGCGTTCATTAACTTGCCCTTCCCGGCGTCCGCGTTCCGTACCTCAATATTTCCCACCAGTCCCGTGATATCGTAGCCGATGTGAAAATCGATGAGGCCGCGCCGGGGACCCAGTTCCAGAAGGGTGGAGGCATTGTTCTTTGCCTTCCGGAAATACACCACGCCCTGGGAAACAAAAAACTCATAGTTGTATTTTTTTGCGGCCTTCACCACAAACTCGTAATCACTCTCATAGACCATCTCGATGGTTCTGTCCTTGCCATTTTCATTGTTGTTCTTGTCCGGTGTAGCCGTCACCTCCAGTTTGCTGAACACCTCATTGCTTTTCAGGCTCTGATAAACGCCCTGCTTGAAAATCTCCTCCACCGCCTCGGAATAGCTGTTCGCGTGGATCTGCTTTGCGTAGTTGTTTGCCATCATCACGCCCTTCACATCCATGGCGTGCACCTCAATCCCCGGCACCTCTCCGTCCAGGTACACAAATTCCACGGAACTGATAAAGCCGCGGAACACCTCCTTGGCCACCGTGTCATATCCCATGGCAATCATGACCGGGGAACCGAGCATGATATAGGGTTTGACATCGTCATAACGGTACTCTAACTTTGCCATGTCAAAGCAGTTGAAGATCTTGAAGGATGCCACGGAGGCCTCGTAATTGCTGGTGCAGTCCGTCCGGATATCCGTCACATGCAGATCTTTTTTGCTCTCGGTCAGCTCCTTTCCGCCCACCGTGATCACGGCAACGGGAAGAGAAAAGTCATCGTACTCCTCCTGCAGATTATTATATGCGTTAACCAGATTTGAATTGCTCCCTACCATAATGTTTCCCTGTTACCCGATATTCAGCAGATTACCCACTTTCTGTCCCGCACGCATCAGCCCCAGCTTTTCATTTCCGAAGGCCTCATTATACGCCCACTGCCAGCGCGGTCCCAGAATCTCTGTGTCTTCTTTCTCGTCAATATCAAACAGGCTCAGGTCCACATATGCCCGCACCGGCTGCCCCATGGTATTGAACATCACATACTGGGTGTTCACCTGATTCAGTCTTCCGAAGTAATACAGCTCCCCCCAGCGGAAACCAACCACCCTTGTCCACTTGGAGCTCATGGCAGCCACAAAGCCCTCCACGTACTTCTGGACACCGGGATCCACGCCCCCTTTTTCCACCGCGGATTTGACGGCACCCGCCGCATTCTGCACAAGGGCCGAAGGTGCCGTGTTCAGACGGCCTTCTATGAAGGAACCCTTAACCGTCACCTCGTCAAAAATGAGACGCATGCTGACGGTCACGGTCACCTTGGGATCCGGCTGTGCCGCACCGTTGGAGCTCTTCCCCGCGCTCTGGACATTGATGATACTTCGCCCCCTGGCCCGGATGCGCAGACTGGAGGGATTGAAGGGCACCACGAACGTTTTTTTGAACGGTTGGGACAGTTCCGTGAGTTTCTTATCCGCCATCGTTTCATGCACCGTTTGGAGTGTTTCCTTATACACCGCACGTGCGTCCTTTAACTTGTTTTCCGCCTGTTTCATCAGGTCCGGCATCATTGCCTTTGTTTTCGCGGCTGCCTTCGACTGCACTGCCTGCGCCGCGAGAAGTTGAACCCCTTTATCCCGCCTGTCATAAATCTCAATGATCGCTTTCTCTACAAGACCCAGTTTGGAAGTGGCCTGTTCCTTCGTTTCCTGCAATACTTCCGAAATCACGATCCGTGTACCTCCCTTAAATGTTCAGATTGAGCAGGGAATTATTCGTCGCCTTGCTGAGCATACTTGTCCCTCCGGACACGTCCCCCACAACACCCGCCTTACCGAAGGCGCGGTCAAAGGCCTCTTTCCAGTATGGTTCGAATTCCTTTTCTTCGTCCTGGCTCCGGATCTGCTGCTGTATGGCAAGATCCACGGTGGCCCGGACGGGATTTCCCTGGCGGTTGAACATCTGATAATTGACATCCACCGACAGCAGCGTCCCCCGGAATACCATATTCGTCCAGTAGAAAATCACCTGTCTCGTGGGCAGCGACATCATACAGGCCAGAAGACCGTCACACTGCTTTTTCACCGAATAATTCACCGCCAGTCCGGTGACGGTGCTTACCGCGCCGCCGGCACTGAGGGTCGCTCCCTCCAGCCCGAAGGCGTCAAAGACATTGACCTCATCAAAAATAAGTTGCATGGACAGCGTTGCCGTCGGAGGCACACTCATTTCGTAAATATTCTGGACGGACTGCATGCCCATGTTCAGATCGGATTCCATGGGTCCCCCCATGGATTCCAGCTGGATGGAGGCGGGATTATACTGCACCTGCATCGGCACATATCCCTTGCCGCCGGCACCTTTTTCAATGGTTTTGTAGCTGTCCTGTGCGGCCGTGAGCGGATTCTTCAGGCGAGCATCCGCCTGTTTCAGAAACTCCTTCTGCAAGTCTTGTGCGTCTTTCTGTGTTTGCGTCAGATCCAGCGCACCAGTCTTGTTGATGTCCCTGACACAGAGCACCGCCTTGGGCAGATTGCCGGTTAATGTGGTTAAGACCTCCTGTCCGATCCGGTTCATCAGATGCCTCTCCTTGCCTTTTCTGTCTTAAGACGCCGCTCTAAACGTGTATATACCTCATTGGAAATGCTGTTCATCCTTGTGCGGATGCCGCTTTCCACCAGTCTTGCAACCTCCTCCGCCCGTTCCCGCTCCGTGCGCGGATCCGGCAGCATCTCCTGCTGCATGCGTACGGGAATCTCCTGACGCCGCACGATTTCCTGCGCGTCCTGCGTCACGGTGGTGACTTTGGACGTCTCTCCCTTTCTGACCTCTTCGATGGTCTCCAAGAGTTCCTCCTGCGTCAGCACCTGTTCCCGCTTATGCACAAAGGAGACGCTTTCCTCCCTTCCCCTTCTGCGCCTTGGGCTTCCCTGTTCCTCCCGCTCCGGCGGGACGGGTTCCGCGAATTTCAGCCGTAAGGGTTCCTCTGTTCCCGCAGGTTTCCTTTCTCCTGCCGGACGGGCTTCCGCGTAGTTTTCGCGGTGAAAGAGCGTATCCGCAAAGGCCGGGACTTCCGCCGCCGCGGTGCCTTTGCCGCTTCCGCTTTCACCCGCTCTGCCGGTACCTCCAAAAGTTCCCGTGTCTGCCCTGGGCATTTCCGCTGCGCCTTGTGCGTGCATCAGCTCCGCCGCTTCCGCGCCGGGGATCCGCTGCGCTTCCCCTGTGCCCGGCACTTCGCCGCCGCTTTCCCTGCGGTGGATGGTCTCCGCCAAAAGCTCCAGTTCCTGTGCCAGGGCCGCAGTCTGCTGCACCGTGTCGCCCGTGCCCTCCGCACGTTCCCGAAGCACCCGCTCCGTCTCACGGAAGATCTCTGCGGTCTGCGGCGGCAGCATGGCGTAAAGCTTTTCCGTGGCGCTGTCGCGAAGGATCCTTGTCTCCTCCGAATCTTTTTCCATCAGCGTCTGCAGATAATCCCGGTTTTCCAGCACCCTCAGGCTCTCCCGGATGGTGCGCTCCCTGTCGCCGGGCCTTGGCTGCACCGTCGTCTGCTCCATCAGAAACCTCCGGATCTCCCGGTAGCGTTCCCGGTTCTCCGCGTTCTTTTGGTCCAGACGCGTCACAATCTCTTTGAGCGTTTCCACCCGCTCCGCCTGTGCCGTTTCCGCCGCTTCTTCCCCCGTCCCGGGACGCTGCGTCTGCGAAATATATTCCGTTGCCGCCTGCAGGAAGGGCACCGTCTGCCGTTCCTCCACATGGCGGAGCATTTTTTCTATGGTGCGATCGGAGCTGCGGTAAAAGCTCCTTGTCAGATCCGTCCAGACCGGCGTTGTCCGCTCCGTCCGAAACTGCAGGGCGTGGTCCAAGTTGCGGATCATCTCCAACAGCACCGCGCTCGTGATGCGTTCCCTCGTTTCCCGTTCCGGTGCCTGCGGCCCTTCCTCTCCTTCCTCCGCGGGCTCGTAGCGGTTTTCCGCCCGCCAGACAAGCGCCTGGCGCTCATGGGTGGCAAGCTCCCGGAAGCGGGTGAGCAGCATCTGTCTTGCCACATAGGCCGGTGCGGCCATCCGCACCTCCGCCTCCGGCAGCAGCTGCGGATTTGCCGTCCTCGTCATGTTGTTGACGATCTGCCAGATGGCACCGGACTGCAGACGGTTGAAGATCTGCGTCGCAAACATCCGGACGGATTCGTCGCTTAAGTTCGTGACGGATTCTTTGTGTGTCTCCTCCCTGTCCCCGGCAAAGGTCTGCGCCATTTCATACAGTTCTTCGATATGCTGCAGACAGAAGGTGGTCAGCTGCTTCGTATCTCTGGTCTCCTGCATAAAACTGCGTACCTGGTTCATGAACAGCTGCGCGTTGCGGATGCCGGTCTTATGCAGCACGTCCGTGATAAAGGCACGGTCCTGGTAGGTCAGGGACACATTCTCCGTCATGAGAATGCGGTTCATCATGTTGTGAAAAACGTTCAGCTGCGCGTCGCCGTATCGCACGGCGGTGTTGCTGATCCGGATGTCCGTTCCCTCCGAAGGCGCCACAATCACCTCCGGCGGCGTGTTCATCAGAAAGGTCAGGGTGGTCTCGTTGATATGCGCACCCATGAGGCAATAGTTGCCCCTGATCCGCTCCGCGAATCCTTCCGTCCGCCCGAGGAGGGGGACGGCGCATTTCAGTTCCACCGGTGCCTTGATTGTCAGCAATTTGTTCTGTCCTTATCCCTTGATTATTTCAGCAACTCAGCCATCATTCTGCGGTTATCGGCAGGCCATTTGACCACCGGAGCGCGGGCAGCGTCATCTTTTTTAGGCGCCACGGCGCGCAGCCTCTGCGTGGACGGAAAACTGATGTCCGGCGGATTTGTGCTGTCCGGTGAAAGCATGTAATCCGTGACCTGCTGCGCCGCGAGTTCCGCGTTCAGTCCCTGCCACAGTGCGGCGTTCGGATGCGCTGTCTGCTCCGTCTGCTCCGGCGTTCTGCCGCGGGCACCTTTCGGCGGTTTTGCGGTTCCGTCCCAGCCTTCCCACAGCGCGGCGTTCGGATGCGGCAGCGGCGCGGGTCTGCGGGTTGCGGAGATCATCTCCGCTTCCATTTCTGCGGCCTGCTCCTCTTCCACGGATTCTTTTTGCTCCACCACGGGAC
The DNA here is from genome assembly GCA_017551665.1 of Lachnospiraceae bacterium. Taxonomy (GTDB): domain Bacteria; phylum Bacillota; class Clostridia; order Lachnospirales; family Lachnospiraceae; genus Butyrivibrio. Next base: position 7,038 of record JAFZLB010000043.1, on the reverse strand, counting down.
GCCTTAAAGCACGGGTGGTCTCCGGCGGTTTTGTTACTCCGTCCCAGCCTTCCCACAAAGCGGCGTCATCGCCGTTTGCCGCGCGATTCGCGTCGGACTTCTTGGGGGGGACCGCGTTCATCCTTTTGGTGGACGGATTGTCCGGATCCTGAAAGCCGTCCCATAATTTGTCCTTCGGATGCGGCTTCACTTCGTTTTCCGTATCCGGTGTCCGGGCGCGCAGGTTCGGAACCGGTCTTGTCGTGCCGTCCCAACCGCCCCACAGATTTTCGTTCGTCACGTTCTGGGTTGTCATCACTGCGGGTTTGATGGGCGGAATTTTCGCATACAGGGGCTTTCCCTTCTCCATCAGCCAGTCAAAGGCTTTCGGTGCCACCTGCGACGCGCTCATCGGCAGTGTTACCTTCATCATTTCCCGGTAGCCGATGGTGGTGGTCTCCACCAAAAGCCCGCTCTGCTCGCCGTTTAATTCCCCGAATTCCTTTGCCATCACGGTGCAGCCGGTAAAGGTATAGGTGCGCAACGGCGTAAGGGAGCGCAGGCCGTGGAGGGAGGTGTCATACACCAGCAGCAGCACGGGCAGTACCAGCTCCGTTCCCAGTTCAATGGGATCCGGAAGAGAGTCCACATGGACATAGCGCTCCACCTGGAAGGTAAAGGGCTTGGTGATCTGTTTGCGGCGCATATGCACATAATCATTCAGCCCGCCTTCCTGAATATACTCAAACTCGTTCTCCTTCGTAAAGCTGTGTACACGCCTGCAGGACAGGCTCATGACACCTTCCACGATCAGGACAAAATTGAATGCGGGCAAGGGTTCCCAAAGCATCCCCGCAATTTCTTTTGCAGCTTTTGCAACTTTTCCGGTCCCTCTTCCCATGTTCTGCTTCCTTTTCTCAGGTTCTCCTGACGGCCTTCATGTCAAAAATACTTTTTTCTTTTCCCTCTTTCCCGGGGTTTAAGGCTTCGTTGATGCCCGAAATCTCCCGGCACCAGCGTCTGCGGCTTTTGTGGTCGAGGGCGAGCACGTCGTCCCTCCCCCAGTGAAAGTAGTAGGATATGAACGACATCTCCCGGTAGAGCTCCTCTTCGGGATACAGTCTCAGCCCTCTGCGGTAAAATTTAGCGGCACCTCGATTTCCCTGCCGCAGTCCGGGCAGACGGTGCGCATCACCGGCGGTTCAATGTCATTGATCCGCTGGTACATGTCCTGCAGATAGGCAAGATCCGCGGTGAAGAGCTGCTCAATCAAAGAAGCCGTCACGCCGGTCACGCCCTCTAACTCCGTGATCACCTTGCTTAAGACCACTACCGTCAGATAGGACGGATTGCTCATGACCCGGGGATCATGGGTGGCGGAGATCTCATCCCCGGCCGTGGCCAGACGCATCTTTCCGTTTCTGTGTATGCCGCCGGAAGCGTCCATATACCCCTTCGGCAATGTGAACTCGTATACGGTTTCCATCTGTCATCCTCCTCGTCTTTCCTAAGTCACGGATGTTTCACCGTTTCCGGAACGCATACCCGCCTTCGTTACGTATCCGCTCCGCAAACGGCGGGGACGAGGCACTTCCCCGCCCCGCACCGTTTTGTGTCTGTCTGATCAGTTCGGGATCACCAGTTCCTCATAGGCGATTTCCACGGACTCGATTGCGATGTCGCTGGTCTTCGCGTCCAGATCCGGAGCGTTGTACTTGGTCACCCACGCATTGGTGAGCGTCCACTGCCTGACACCGACCGAATCCTCCACGAGAGACTGCGGCGCGCCGGGGTTGATGTCGATCAGTTCGATCGTCACATCGTTTCTCGGCATCTGGCCGCGGATCTCGCTGACACACTCCTGAATCCACGTCTTGAAGGCGCTGTCCAGAATGTAGCCCATGCGAAGGGTCACGTTGCCGTGCTTCACAAGGCCCGGTACCTTGACCGGTGCCAGCGAACCGGAGTTGCCCTGTCTGAACTCAATGACATCCACGGAAGCCTCCACGCCGGAAACCTCACTGAATGCCGCTGTCCCCGCGATGGATGCCACCGTCACGAGGAAATTCATTTTTGTCAACGGGTAGTAAGAACGCCCGTCGTTTTGATATGCATCAGCCATGATTCACCTCCTGTTCAACGTATGCCTCAGCCCTCACCGCCTTCGCCGCCGGCCTCCGCCGTGTGCTGTGTCACACGGAAGATGACGAACTCAGCGGGTCTGGACGGTGCGATACCGATGTTACAGATCAGTCTGCCGTTGACGATATCATCTCTCGTCATCGTGGAAGGACCGATCTCCACAAAGTAGCTTTCCGCCGCGCTTCCTCCTGCGAGCATCCCGTTGCGCCACAGTCCGTCAAGGAAGGACGAAACGGTCATGGACACACGCTGCCAGAGGGTTGCGTCGTTGGGTTCGAATACGACCCAGTTGGTGTTGGCCTTGATGCTCTCTTCCACGTAGATGAAGAGACGGCGCACGTTGACATACTTAAACGACGAATTGTGGGAGGCGGTTCTGGCACCCCAGACGCGGATGCCCTGTCCCGGCATCTGCCGGATCAGGTTGACGCCCTCGGGATTGAGAATATCCTGCTCCGCCTTGGTGTAGTTGAAGCTTAAGCCCGTACACATGACGGTCTCGTTCGCGGGTGCCTTGTGGACGCCGCGGGCGATGTCCGTTCTGGAATACACGCCCATCACCGCGCCCGAAGGCGGGATAAAGGCGGGCTTTCCTGCCGCACGGTCGAAGACCTGGATCCAGGGATGGTACATGGCGGCGTAGGTCGAATCGATAATGTTGCGGTAATCGATCAGATCCTTCGTCTTGTACATCTCCTGCGGCATGTCAATGACCGCGAAACGGCTGTGCAGGTTTTCACAGTGCGCCACCAGCGACGCGATGACCTCGGGGATCGTGACCCCGGGCACCGCCAGCATGCTGACGAGACTGTTTTCTTTGAAGGCTTCGAGACCGGTGCGTTTTCCCGGTCCGCCGTCTTCGCCGATGAAGGTGCCGGCATTGACCTTCTTCATGGAACCGTCCGTGCCGCCCTCTAAGATGATGGAGCCGCTTTCGGCCTCATCCCCGAGGATCTGCGCAATGGGATCCACTGCGTCTTCCACGCGGTCCACGGTCACGTCGACGATTTCGCTTAAGGCCATCCGTGCGCCGATATAGCGCGGAGAGGACTCGTTTAAGGACAGCTCCATAAAGCTCTCCACCTGATCCTCATAGCGGACGACCACATTCAGCGCCACGAGCTTCATGAGGTTCTGCGGCACCAGCGCGTCATCCACGACGGATTCCGGCGGATCCTCCTCGAACACAACCACGTTGTCGAAGATCGCCTTGATCTTGTAATAGCCGCCGTCAAAGGTCAGGGTGTCGCCCTCACGGAAGCCCTCCGTGGACTTCGCCACGAAGCCTTCATCGGTTTTTTTCATCAGCTGCATTTTGTTGGTCGTGGTGCCGGCCAGCTGCAGCATGATCTTGTTGCCCCATTTGCCGGGGTTTTTGGCTTCCACTTTCAGAATGCCGTTCTTCGAAGAAGCGCATTTTGCGTCTTCCGGCGCCACACGGACGACAAAGCATCTCGTGCCGCCGTTGACAAAGAACTGCTCCACGCTGTTGGCGAGGAAGCGGTACTCTCCGTATGCGAACTCGGAGAGGAAGCCGCCAAACTGCTGCTGGAAGCTTCTGTAACTGGTGACAAGCGACGGCGCTCCGATCACCGGTCCCTTTTCGGCAAAGCCGACGAAACCGGCCGTGGACGTGCCGACGCCCTCGATACTGCGTGGAGAATTATCATACTCCTCCACATAGACTCCCGGTGAAAAATATTCAGCCATTGTATTCTTCCTCCTTGATGCGCTGTCCCTTCAGGACGCGTTCACAGATTCACCTTCACCTGACCCGGCGCAACCACGGAGATCATGCCTCCGTAGGCACAGGGCATCTGGTCGTCCTTTGTCAGACAGGGGGTTCCGGCAATGAGAAGCTTCGGATTGTTCGGAACCCAGGCACCGGTCACGGGCACACAGGGCATCGGGGTCAGTGTCCCGAATTTTGCGGCTGTTGCCGCGGCCACCTGCGGATTCGCCATCGAGGTGCACATGCCGTAAGGTCCCACATTCGCCATGGCCTGTCCGTCCCGGATGGTCGCGATTGGCTTGTTGTCAGCGAGTACCATTTGGTTGCTTGTCACCTTGAGGGGTGCGGGTGCCGTTCCCATGGTGCACTGTGTCTGTGCCGTCATGACTTCTACGTTACTCATGTTGCCTCCTGTGTCAGTTGCAGGGTCGCAGGATCATGGAAATCCACCTGCGTGAACCGCACTTCGCCCTTCACGACGTATCTGACCAGAAAGACCAGACGGCGGGAATCGTCACGGACGCGCAGAAGGTAATTGCCTTCGGCGTCCACGCTCCCGTAGATCACACGCATCATCTGCATGTTGACCGTCCAGGGCTGCGTCAGCGGTTCTTTCAGGGTTACGGTTTGTGCGCCATCCGTCCCGGACACGATGAGTTTTTCATAACCCAGGCTGTCCGCCTGTAACAGACCGTAGTGTCCGTAGCTTACATCCAGTCTCCGTCCGCCCTGCCGGATCACAGTCATCTCCCGGGTCTTTTCGGAATACGAACTGATATGGCAGAGAGGCTGAAACAGATTCACGGCTTCCACGGCCTCCAGAGAAGGAAGGCTGCCGGAAAGTGTAAGGATGACTCCCGTTCTATTCTTCTCTGACGGTATCAGGAAGAGCTCGACCGTCGGGATATGGTCATCCAGTTCCTGAAAACAGACGTGCTTCGTCATCTCCTCGTATCCGGGAGCGCGCACGGTTAAGTCAAAATCCTCCTGCACGGTGTTGATGAAGACGTAATTGCCCGCACCGCGCGGGGAAGGCCTGACCTCCTTTCCGTACGCAAAAAACTGCACGCTGGATTCGGGAACCTCCGCTCCCGTTGTTGTGTCAATGAGCCGGATTAAGAGGCTCAGCTTTGCACGAATCACAGAAGCGTTCATCTTACCCGTTGTCCCTCCTTTCGCCGGTAAGATGCAGAGAAATGCTCGCATCCACAACGCGCGGCGTGTCGATGATTTCCGCGCTCGACATGTATACGGGTGCCGCCTTGTAGAACAGGCTGATCTGATAAGGCTTGTTGATCGCCTGCCACACCCGTACCTTTTCCTCCAGGCTTATCTTCGCCTGAGACAGCACAATCGGAGGTTCTTCAGTGGTGAGCCACGTCTGCAGCGCATCGGGCCGTACCGCGTTGTTGTCACCGATGATCTGGGCGGCACGTCCGATGATTTTTTGTATGTCGGGGTCTTTGAGTCCCATCTGGGAGCCCCCGTTGATGAAGACCATATAGTAAAGCGCATACGGTCTTGGCGGCTTTGTGAGTTCGACCCGCCCGTGCTGCACAAAGCGGGGCTGGGTCACTTCCACGTCTTCCTTGATGTCATAGAGATACAGACCGACGATATAGTCCACGTCCTGGGAGGACGGGGAGGAAATCTCGATGTTGTTCGGCGAGGGGATGGGCTCCGGGCACATCTTTTCCCGTAGCGTCCTCACAATGTAGGCACTGACGTCTGCGATAATCGGATAATCAGCCATGTCGGATTGTTCCTTTCTGTCACTGCTGAAGTGCTCTTCTTATTTTCCGCTGATGCCGTCTTCCCACTGCTGCCGCCAGTCGGAATCACTCAGATCCTCCGCCATGCCCCTGACGGCGTCCAGCAGACGGTCATACAGATCCAGGGTTTCCTCATACATTAAAGCGTCCAGGCAGACGGCATAAATGCTGTCCGGCACATACTGCGTCCGTAAGGAAAAGAGGGTGATGGCGTCCTCCTCACAGATATGCAGCGCGCCCTGGAACACGGCGGGCGCGCTCATCACGGCCTGCGAGTTGCCGTGTACGACAAGATCACTGCCCGTGGTAAAGGCATAGGTGCTGCCGCCCTTCGTCAGCGTCGCCCGCTGCTTTGTGTCGCTGTACACATAGCGGTAAGAGGTCATGCGGCCGATGACGTTTGCGGGGATGTATCTGCGCGTCAGATCCATGCTGTATTTTTCGTAAATGTAGCGGTTCTTTGCGTCCGCCCCTCTCTGGGCAAGGCTTCTGGCCAGCGTCCCCGCCGGCACGTTGCCGTCCTCCGCGAGTCTGGAGAGCGCCGCGACGACGATGGCCAGTTCCCTTTCGTCCAGATCATCCAGGGAACCGAAGATGCCCTCCAAAATCTGCCGCAGCATATCCTCCGAAAGTGCACCGGCACCGGAAAGCAGGCTGTTGGTATTGCGGCTCTCCTCGATGGCCTTGTCCACCTGATTCATCACGGAAGCGGGTGCGCCTGCCTCCGCAAGCATATCCTTCAGCTCTTCCAGGGCGTCCGTCGCCCCCATGGCCGCCAGCGCGTCAATACAGTCCGAAAGTGCGCCGTCACCGCCGCCGCTGCCGTCACCCGCACCGCCGGTGCCGAAGTTGCCTTCGCTGATCAGTGCCTTCGCCGTATCCAGAAGACCGTCCGCCACGGCGTCCATGCTGTTCCCGAGATCCACGGCGGCCATGGCCTTTAAGCCCCCCTGGCCGTTCTTTGCCAGATCCGCCAGCCGCGCCGTTTCCGCGGCGATCCGCTTGTCCAGCTCCGCCATCTTGGCCCTGACATCCGCGGCGCCCTGCAGGTCATTGTTGTCCAGACAGTTCTGTAACTCTTCCTCCAGGTCTTCCTTTTCCTCCTCCATCAGATCCAGGGCGGAGGCCAGGGATTTGTTTTCATTTTTCAGCTTTGCCGCTTCCTGCTTGAGCCAGGTGATATGGTCATTGGCGCTCTGCTTTGCCTTGGACGCAAAGACATCGTTTTGTATGCTGCCCTTTTTGGCTTCCGTGTCATCGATGCGCCTGAAGTACTCCGGGTACATCACATCCGCGGCAATCCTCTTTTTCTTTGCCGTAATCAGAAACTGCAGCTCGTTCCGCTTCGTTTCCAGTTCCGTCTTCTGCTGCTCCAGCGCGCTCGTTGCCGCGGCAGTGCCGCTTCGTCCCTCC
>JAFZLB010000042.1 GCA_017551665.1 Lachnospiraceae bacterium | reverse complement strand
GGCGTATACCTATACTTATGGATAGTATACCCCTACAAGCAGCAAAAATCAAGGGCCATAGGAAATTTTGTATAATTCCTATAGCCCTTGGTAATTGCTGCTACTATCCGATTTTCATTCAAGGTTCATGAAAGAGCCCTGACGTTCAATACCTTCTCCTGCACATTCTTCGGCACGGGCTCGTATTTCTCGAAGAACATCGAGTAGTTGCCGCGTCCCTGTGTACGGGAACGAAGATCCGTCGCGTAACCGAACATCTCCGCCAGCGGTACGAAGGCCCGCACGATCTTGCCGCCGCCCAGGTCATCCATGCCCTCGACGCGTCCGCGGCGGGAGTTGATATCGCCGATGACATCGCCCATGTACTCTTCCGGCATCGTGACCTCGACCTTCATGATGGGCTCCAGCAGCTGCGGAGCCGCCTTCGACATGGCATCCTTGAAGGCCATGGAACCCGCGATATGGAAGGCCATTTCCGAAGAGTCCACTTCGTGATAGGAACCGTCGTAAACGACCGCGTGGATGCCCACCACCGGGAATCCGCCGAGGGAACCGGCCTTCATAGCCTCTTCGATACCCTCGTTGATCGGGTTGATGTATTCCTTCGGAATCGCGCCGCCGACGATCTCGGACTCGAACTTGTACAGCTCTTCGCCGTTCGCGTCCATCGGCTCAAAGCGGACCTTACAGTGACCGTACTGGCCGCGGCCGCCGGACTGTCTCGCGTACTTCGCTTCGGCGTCCACTGCCTTCGTGAAGCATTCCTTGTAAGCGACCTGCGGTGCGCCGACATTGGCCTCGACCTTGAATTCGCGCAGCAGTCTGTCCACGATGATTTCCAGATGCAGCTCGCCCATGCCGGCGATGATGGTCTGGCCTGTCTCCGCGTTCGTGTGGGCGCGGAAGGTCGGATCCTCTTCCGCCAGCTTCGACAGTGCTTCGCCCAGCTTCTGCTGACCGGCCTTTGTCTTCGGCTCGATCGCCAGCTCGATAACGGGCTCCGGGAACTCCATGGATTCCAGGATGACCGGATGCTGCTCGTCGCAGATCGTGTCACCCGTTGTCGTCAGCTTAAAGCCGACCGCCGCCGCGATATCGCCGGAGAAGACCTCCTCTAACTCCGCTCTCTTATTCGCGTGCATCTGCAGAATACGGCCGATGCGTTCCTTTTTCTCTTTCGTGGCGTTCAGCACATAAGAACCGGATTTGCACTTGCCGGAATACACGCGGAAGAACGCGAGCTTGCCGACGAAGGGATCCGCCATGATCTTGAAGGCCAGCGCGGAGAAGGGTTCCTCGTCCGAGGCATGACGCTCAATCTCATTGCCGTCCGCGTCCACGCCTTTGATGGCGGGGATGTCCGTCGGTGCCGGCAAAAACTCCACGACCGCGTCCAGGAGCTTCTGTACGCCCTTGTTGCGGTAGGCCGTGCCGTTGCAGACCGGGACCGCCGTGGATTCGCAGCAGCCCTTGCGCAGTGCCGCCTTCAGCTCTTCCACCGTCGGCTCCGTGCCGTCCAAAAACTTTTCCGTCAGGGCATCATCCAGCTCACAGATCTTTTCCACCATTTCGTCATGGCGCAGCTGTGCCTCGTCCTTCAAGTCATCCGGCACATCCGTGATCTCGACGTCATCGCCCTTTTCGCCGCGGAAGTAATAGGCCTTCATCTCAAAGAGATCAATGAGACCTTCGTAGGTATCCTCCGCGCCGATCGGGATGTTGATCGGGATCGGGTTTTTGCCGAGGCGGTCGCGGATCATGTCCACGTCCTTGAAGAAGTCCGCGCCGACGATGTCCATCTTGTTGATGAAGGCGATGCGCGGCACACCGTAGGTGTCCGCCTGACGCCAGACGTTTTCGGACTGCGGTTCCACACCGTTCTTCGCGTCAAACACGCCGACCGCGCCGTCCAGAACGCGCAGGGAACGCTCCACCTCCACGGTGAAGTCCACGTGTCCCGGGGTGTCGATGATGTTGATGCGGTGTTCCTCGGCCCCTGCCTTCGGCTTGTTGTTCTCATGCACGGTCCAGTGGCAGGTCGTGGCGGCGGAAGTGATCGTGATGCCGCGCTCCTGCTCCTGCTCCATCCAGTCCATCGTGGCGGTGCCGTCGTGGGTGTCGCCGATCTTGTAGTTGATGCCCGTGTAATAGAGGATGCGCTCGGTCAGCGTCGTCTTGCCCGCGTCAATGTGGGCAATAATGCCGATGTTGCGTGTCCTTTCTAAAGGGTATTCACGTGTAGCCATAATCATTTACCTCTGCGGTTAGAACCGATAGTGTGAAAACGCTTTATTGGCCTCAGCCATCTTATGCATATCTTCTTTTCTCTTCACGGATGCGCCGGTGTTGTTGTACGCGTCCATAATCTCTCCGGCTAAGCGGTCGATCATCGTCTTTTCGCCGCGCTTGCGGGAGAAGGTGACCATCCAGCGGAGCGCCAGCGCCTGCCGTCTGTCCGGACGCACCTCGATCGGCACCTGGTAGGTGGCACCGCCGATACGACGCGCCTTGACTTCCAGCGCCGGCATGATGTTGTTCAGCGCCTGCTCAAAGATTTCCAGCGCGGGCTTGCCGAGCTTTTCCTCGGACTTCGCAAACGCACCGTAGACAATACGCTGCGCGACGCCCTTCTTGCCGTCGAGCATGACACCGTTGATCAGTTTTGTGACGATTTGGTTTTGATAGAGCGGGTCCGCTAAGACCTCTCTTTTGGCAATATGACCTTTTCTTGGCACTTTGCTTCCCTCCTTACTTTTTGTTTCACCCTCCCGCTCACTTACGTCGGGTGAAACAGTGTGAGTGTTTTACTGTTTCTCAGGTACTCATGCCATACGGGATGGCATGTGTGTGCGTTCTATAGAGAATTATGAAGTTGTCATAGAACTCTTACTTGGATTTTGGCCTCTTTGCGCCGTATTTACTGCGCGCCTGCTTGCGGTTCGCGACACCGGCGGTGTCCAGCGTGCCGCGGATGATGTGGTAACGCGTACCGGGCAGATCCTTAACACGGCCGCCGCGGATGAGTACCACCGAGTGCTCCTGTAAGTTGTGTCCTTCGCCCGGGATGTAACTCGTGACTTCGATGCCGTTCGACAGACGCACACGCGCGATCTTGCGCAGCGCGGAATTCGGCTTCTTGGGCGTCGCGGTTTTGACCGCCGTGCACACACCGCGTTTCTGCGGAGAGGCCGTGGCCGTTGTGCGCTTGCGCAGGGAATTGAAGCCCTTCTGCAGCGCGGGCGCGGTGGACTTTTTCACCGAGCTCTGGCGTTCTTTTCTGACCAGTTGGTTAAATGTAGGCATTACTGATTTCTCCTTTTGTAAACCCTTCGCTCTTTTTAAGCAGCAAAAAATATTATACGGATACCACCCTTCCTTGTCAAGCGGTTTTATTCCTCATCCGCATCGGCGTATTCCACCGCTTCCGTTTCCTCTTCATATTCGTCTTCGGTGACGACTTCTTCTTCCTGCGCATCTCCGTCGTAATCATCGTCATCGTCGATATCATTGTAGCTCTGCTGCGGCGTATCCTCCACCGGCGGGCGCTTTAAGATCAGGCGCTCCGGATCGCGGAAGTTCATGTCCGTATTGATTTCCGTGGCGCGGTAACGCTTCATGCCGGTACCCGCGGGAATGAGCTTGCCTATGATGACGTTTTCCTTCAGGCCGATCAGCGGATCCACCTTGCCTTTGATGGCAGCTTCCGTCAGGACCTTTGTCGTTTCCTGGAAGGACGCTGCGGACAGGAAGGAGTTCGTTGCCAGAGCCGCCTTCGTGATACCCAAAATCACGCGCTTTCCGGTGGCGGGTTCCTTGCCCTCCGCCGTCAGGCGTTCGTTTGTATCCTCATAGTCCAGCACATCCACGAGTGTTCCCGGCAGGAAGGAGGAATCTCCGCTCTCCTCGATGCGCTGCTTTTTCAGCATCTGACGCACGATGACTTCGATGTGCTTATCGCAGATATCCACACCCTGCAGGCGGTACACACGCTGCACCTCGCGCAGCAGGTAATCCTGCACGGAACGGATGCCCTTGATCTTCAACAGGTCATGCGGATTCACGCTACCGTCGATGAGCTCATCACCCGGTTCCACCACGTCGCCTTCCGACACCGTGATCTGCTTGCCGCGCGGAATCTGGTATGTACGGCTGTCCGCGTTTTCGCTGTCCGTCACGATGACCTCGCGCTTCTTCGGCGTCTCGTTGATGGACACGACGCCGGCGATTTCCGAAATGATGGCGAGACCCTTCGGCTTACGCGCCTCAAACAGCTCCTCGACACGGGGAAGACCCTGTGTGATATCGCCGCCCGCGACACCGCCGGTATGGAAGGTACGCATCGTCAGCTGCGTGCCAGGTTCGCCGATGGACTGCGCGGCGATGATACCGACCGCTTCACCCACCTGCACCGGCTCACCTGTCGCCATGTTGGCGCCGTAGCAGCGCGCGCAGATACCCACGCGGGAACGGCAGGTCAGAATCGTGCGGATGCGGATCTGTGCCTTGGGATCCGGCACACGGACGGTCTCACCGTTCAGATCCTGCTGCTCCGTCGTGCGGTCCTCAATGATGCGGTCCGCGCGGAAGGGCGTGATCATGTGATTCTTTTTGACAATGACATCGCCGTCCCTGTCAATGACATCCTCTGCCGCGAAACGGCCGATGATGCGGTCTCTCAGGGGTTCGATGACCTCGCGGCCGTTCATGAAGGCACCGACCTCCATGCCGGGGATGTCATCCCTGTCCTGCGAGCAGTCGATCTCGCGGATGATCAGCTCCTGGGACACATCCACCATACGGCGCGTCAGGTAACCGGAGTCTGCGGTACGCAGTGCCGTATCCGACAGACCCTTGCGGGCACCGTGTGCCGAAATGAAGTATTCCAGAACGTCCAGACCTTCACGGAAGTTGGACTTGATCGGCAGCTCGATCGTGCGGCCCTTCGTATCCGCCATCAGACCGCGCATACCCGCCAGCTGCTTGATCTGCTGGTTGGAACCGCGGGCACCGGAATCCGCCATCATGTAAATGTTGTTGTACTTGTCCAGGCCCTTCAGCAGAACGTCCGTCAGCTTCTTGTCCGTTTCGGTCCAGGTGTCGATGACCGCGCGGTAACGCTCTTCCTCGGTGCTCATACCGCGACGGTAGTTTTCGAAGATGGCGTCCACCGTGGCCTGTGCTTCCTCCAGCATCTGCTGCTTTTCGGCAGGCACCGTCATGTCCGAAATGGAAACGGTCATGGCGGCAATCGTGGAGTAGTGATAGCCGATGTTCTTAATGTCATCCAGCACTTCCGCCGTGCCGAAGGTACCGTGCACGTTGATCAGACGCTGAATGATCTGCTTTAAGAGTTTGCTTGTGACCATGAAATCGATCTCAGGCTTTAACTCGTTTTCATCCTTTGTACGGTCCACAAAACCGAGATCCTGCGGCAGCACTTCGTTGAACAGGCAGCGGCCCAGCGTCGTCTCGATGACGCCGCGCTTTTTGCGCCCGTCCGGCAGCTCCTTTGTCACACGCACATGGATCCTGGACTGCAGGGTCAGATCACCGTTTTCGTAAGCGAGGATGGCTTCGTCCACGCCCTTGAAATAATGGCCTTCACCCTTCGCGCCCTCACGCATCTGCGTCAGGTAATAAATACCGAGAACCATATCCTGTGTCGGCACCGTCACCGGGCCGCCGTCGGAGGGCTTCAGCAGGTTATTCGGCGAAAGCATCAGGAAACGGCATTCCGCCTGTGCTTCCACGGACAGCGGCAGATGCACCGCCATCTGGTCACCGTCAAAGTCCGCGTTGAACGGCGTACAGGCCAGCGGATGCAGACGGATGGCCTTACCTTCGACAAGGATGGGCTCAAAGGCCTGAATGCCGAGTCTGTGCAGTGTAGGCGCACGGTTCAGCATGACCGGATGCTCTTTGATGACGTCTTCCAGAACGTCCCAGACCTCCGGACGCAGGTCTTCCACCTTCTTTTTCGCGTTCTTGATGTTCTGCGAAATCCCGCGGTACACCAGCTCCTTCATCACGAAGGGCTTGAACAGCTCGATCGCCATTTCCTTCGGCAGACCGCACTGATAAATTTTGAGCTCGGGACCGACAACGATAACGGAACGGCCGGAGTAGTCCACGCGCTTGCCCAGCAGGTTCTGGCGGAAGCGTCCGCTCTTGCCCTTGAGCATGTCCGAAAGGCTCTTCAGCGCACGGTTGCCAGGGCCGGTGACCGGTCTGCCCCTTCTGCCGTTGTCGATCAGGGAATCCACCGCTTCCTGCAGCATGCGCTTTTCGTTGCGGACGATGATGTCCGGCGCGCCCAGCTCCAGCAGTCTCTTCAGACGGTTGTTGCGGTTGATGATGCGGCGGTACAGGTCATTTAAGTCACTCGTCGCGAAACGGCCGCCGTCCAGCTGCACCATCGGACGGATGTCCGGCGGGATGACGGGAATGCAGTCCATGATCATCCATGTCGGGTCATTGCCGGATTCGCGGAAGTTTTCCACCACCTCCAGGCGTTTGATGATGCCCGCGCGCTTCTGGCCGGTGGAGTTTTCCATATCCTCACGCAGTTCGTTGTACAGCTGCTCCAGGTCAATGGACTGCAGGAGTTCCTTGATGGCCTCCGCGCCCATGCCCACACGGAACTTCAGGCCGTAGGCCTCATAGGCCGCCTGGTAATCCGACTCGGACAGCACCTGCTTGTATGTCAGCTTCGGCCCGTCCAGTTCACTCGTGTTGCCCGGATCCAGAACGATATAGGAAGCGAAGTACAGCACGTTTTCCAGCTGCTTGGGCTTTAAGTCCAAAAGCTGTCCGATGCGGGACGGAATCCCCTTGAAATACCAGATGTGGGACACCGGCGCCGCCAGTTCGATATGGCCCATGCGTTCGCGGCGGACGGAGGACTTTGTCACCTCCACGCCGCAGCGGTCACACTTCATGCCCTTGTAGCGGATCTTTTTGTATTTGCCGCAGTTACACTCCCAGTCCTTCTGCGGTCCGAAGATCCTCTCGCAGAACAGACCGTCGCGTTCCGGCTTCAATGTCCTGTAGTTGATGGTCTCCGGTCTCGTCACCTCGCCGCGGGACCAGCTGCGGATCTTGTCCGGGGAGGCCAGTCCGATGCGGATGGCATCGAAGGTCATCGGCTGGTAAGGGTTGCCCTTACCGGAGTGTCCGGATGTTGCGGAGTTGATTGCTTTGTTCATCGTCGAATCTGACATGACTATACCTTCCTCCCTTATTCGTCCGCGTCCATATCATCGTCATCATCCGCCACCGGGAGATAATCGTCTTCTTCATCGTTGACGATTTCGCCCGCGGCAACATCAATGCGCTGCTTTGTAAAGCCCTGCGCCGCAAAGGATTCCCTGCTGTAATCCCTGCGCATGTCGCCCTCAAGTTCATAGCGGAATTCGCTGTCGCCGTAATCGGCGGATTCCCGGATTTCCACCTCGGAGTTGTCTTCGTTGAGCACGCGCACATCCAGTCCGAGGGACTGCAGTTCCTTCAGCAGAACCTTGAAGGACTCCGGCACGCCGGGTTCCGGGATGTTGTCGCCCTTGATGATGGCCTCGTAGGTCTTGACACGGCCGATCACATCGTCGGACTTCATTGTCAGGATTTCCTGCAGCGTGTAGGCGGCGCCGTAAGCTTCCAGCGCCCAGACTTCCATTTCGCCGAAGCGCTGTCCGCCGAACTGTGCCTTACCGCCCAGCGGCTGCTGCGTGACCAGGGAATACGGTCCCGTGGAACGCGCGTGGATCTTATCGTCGACCAGGTGATGCAGCTTTAGGTAATGCATGAAGCCGATGGTCGTGGGGCCGTCGAAAAACTCACCCGTGCGGCCGTCTCTCAACTGCACCTTGCCGTCCCGCGTGATCGGCACGCCCCTCCAGAGTTCCTTGTTGTCCTGATGGGATTCCAGGTATTCCAGAATCTCCGGCACCAGAACGCTCTTGTATTTCTTTTCAAATTCCTTCCACTCCAGGTTGACGTAGTCATTGGCCATCGTCAGCGTATCCTGGATATCATCCTCGTTCGCGCCGTCGAAAATCGGCGTCGCCACGTTAAAGCCGAGTGCCTTCGCGGCCAGCGACAGGTGAATTTCGAGAACCTGTCCGATGTTCATACGGCTGGGCACGCCCAGAGGGTTCAGAACGATGTCCAGCGGTCTTCCGTTCGGCAGATAAGGCATATCCTCAATCGGGAGGATGCGGCTCACGACACCCTTGTTTCCGTGACGTCCCGCCATCTTATCGCCGACGGAGATCTTGCGCTTCTGGGCGATGTAAATGCGCACGGACTTTTTGATGCCGGGCTGCAGCTCGTCGCCGTTTTCTCTCGTAAAGCTCTTGACGTCCACGACGATACCGTATTCGCCGTGAGGCACCTTCAGCGAGGTATCCCTGACCTCACGCGCCTTCTCACCGAAGATCGCGCGCAGCAGACGTTCCTCCGCGTTCAGCTCCGTTTCGCCCTTCGGCGTCACCTTGCCGACGAGGTAATCCCCGGCACGCACCTCCGCGCCGATACGGATGATGCCTTCCTCATCCAGATCCTTCAGCGCGTCATCGCCGACGCCCGGCACGTCTCTCGTGATTTCTTCCGGACCCAGCTTGGTCTCGCGGGCTTCCGCTTCATATTCCTCGATGTGGATGGAGGTGTACACATCATCCCGGACGAGGCGCTCCGAAAGCAACACCGCGTCCTCATAGTTATATCCTTCCCAGGTCATGAAGCCGATGAGCGGGTTCTTACCGAGACCCAGCTCGCCGTTCGAGGTGGAAGCGCCGTCCGCGATCACCTGCCCCGCCGTGATGTGATCTCCCTTGACCACCGTCGGGCGCTGGTTGTAGCAGTTGGACTGATTGGAGCGCTGGAATTTCAGCAGGTTGTATTCCTGCTTTCCGCCCTCGTCGTTCTTGACCTTGATGACCTGCGAATCCACGTATTCGACCGTGGCGTCCTTTTCCGCCACAACGCAGACACCGGAGTCGATGGCGGCCTTGTTTTCCACGCCGGTACCGACCACGGGTGCTTCCGTCTTCAACAGCGGCACCGCCTGACGCTGCATGTTGGAGCCCATGAGCGCGCGGTTCGCGTCGTCGTTTTCCAGGAAGGGAATCAGCGCCGTCGCCACGGAGAACACCATCTTCGGCGAAACGTCCATGTACTCAAACAGCTGCTTCGGATATTCACTCGTTTCCTTCATGTAACGGCCGGAAGCCGTGTTGCGCACGAAATGTCCCTTGGCATCCAGCGGCGTATTCGCCTGCGCCACATAGTACTGGTCTTCCTCATCCGCCGTCAGATAATCCACCTCGTCCGTGACGCGCGGATTGTCCGGATTGGAAAGATCCACCCTGCGGTAAGGGGCTTCCACAAAGCCGTATTCGTTGACACGCGCGTAGGACGCGAGGGAGTTGATCAGACCGATGTTCGGACCTTCCGGTGTCTCAATGGGGCACATGCGACCGTAATGCGTGTAGTGAACGTCACGCACTTCGAAGCCCGCACGGTCTCTGGAAAGACCGCCGGGACCGAGGGCGGAAAGACGGCGCTTGTGCGTCAGCTCGCCCAGGGGGTTGTTCTGGTCCATGAACTGCGACAGCTGCGAGGATCCGAAAAACTCCTTCACCGCCGCCTGCACCGGCTTGATGTTGATCAGCGTCTGCGCGGAAACATCCTCCGCGTCATGCGTCGTCATGCGCTCACGCACCACGCGCTCCAGACGCGCCAGACCGATGCGGTACTGGTTCTGTAAAAGCTCACCGACGCAGCGGATGCGGCGGTTCCCTAAGTGGTCAATGTCATCGTCATGGCCCACGCCGTATTCGATCGTCAGGTTGTAGTTGATGGTCGCGAGGATGTCCTCTCTTGTGATGTGCCTCGGCACCAGCTCCTGCGCGTTCTGTTTGATGATCTGCGCAAGATCACCCTCCTGCTCTCCCGCCTGGAAGCTGTCCAGAATCTCCTTCAGCTTCGGATAGTGCACGAGGTCCGTGATCCCCAGCTGTCTCGGGTTGCAGTCCACATAATGCGTGATGTCCACCATCATGTTGGAGATCACGCGGAGATTGCGTGCCTCCGCCTGCAGCTCAACATAGGGGATGGCCGCGTTCTGGATCTTCTCGGCCAGCTCACGCGTCGCCTTCTCTCCGGCCTTCGCGATGATCTCGCCCGTCGAAACATCAACCACATCCTCCGCGAACACCTTACCGACGATGCGGTTGCGGTAATGCAGCTTTTTGTTGAATTTATAACGTCCGACACGCGCCAGGTCATAGCGCTTGGGGTCAAAGAACATGGACTTTAAGAGCGTCTCCGCGCTTTCGACGGAGGAAGGCTCTCCCGGACGGATCTTATCATATAAAGTGGTCAGGCCGGTCTCATAATTGTGGGACGTGTCCTTTTTCATGGTCTCGGCCAGCTTCGGATCATCGCCGAAGAAAGCGGTGATATCATCATTCGTCGGCAGACCCATCGTGCGGATCAGCGCCGTCACCGGCAGCTTTCTCGCGCGGTCCACGCGGGCATAGAAGATATCATTCGCGTCTGTTTCATATTCCAGCCACGCGCCGCGGTTCGGGATGACCTGGCAGGAAATCAGCTCCTTGTTGCCGTACTTGTCATCATCCTTTTTATAATACACGCCGGGGGAACGCACGAGCTGCGACACGATGACGCGCTCCGCGCCGTTGATCACGAAGGTACCGGTATCGGTCATCAGCGGAAGGTCGCCCATGAAAATCTCATGCTCCGAGATCTCGTCCTTTTCCTTATTATGAAGACGGACCTTCACCTTCAGGGGCGCGGCGTAGGTCGTGTCACGTTCCTTGCACTTGGCAATCGAGTACTTGACCTCGTCCTCGCAGAGCTTGAAATCCACGAATTCCATGGAAAGCTTGCCGCCGTAGTCCTCGATCGGGGAAATGTCGTTGAACGCTTCCCGAAGGCCTTCCTGTAAAAACCACTGGTAAGAGTTCTTTTGAACCTCTACCAGATCCGGCATCTCCAGTACTTCCTTCTGCCTGGAGTAGGACATACGGATGCCGTTTCCTGCGGGTACGGGATGAATCCTGTTTTTTTCCATGTGGTCTTCTCCTTACAAGCTGTGACCGCTGCACTGCACCGCCCCGGCGTCATTTCATTGCCGGCGCAATAAACCCCCGCTCATGAGACATACGCTCATGTGCGTCGCACAAAAGTGAATCGACGGTATCTTGACAAACGTCGGAACATAAAAATGCTATCACTCCGTTTTAACTATAAACTAAAGGAAAGATAATAGAATTCCCTTTCAGGGTATTGTTGTTAAATTGGCCGCGCGCAATAAAGCAACCTATACTCTACCACAAGAAATGTGGGCTGTCAAGAAGTTTTTTACGCCATTCCGTAACGGATGATATTGAAAGCCCGCCGCGCCGGGGGGACGCATGATTTCCGATGAGCGGCTTGTGTGCCATGGAGCCGAGACTACAGGCTCGGCGGAATGTTTGGCACAATAGAGCGAAGCGGAAACATCGTCCACCCAGGCAGGCGGGACTCAACTTCTACTGGTAATTCACAATCTGCCCGAATTCCTCTTTGAGCGACGCGCCGCCGACGAGCCCGCCGTCGATGTCCGGCTTCGCGAAGAGCTCCGCCGCGTTGCCCCCGTTCACGGAGCCGCCGTACTGAATCCGGATGGCCTCGGCCGTGGCGTCGTCGTACACCTCACGGATGCAGTCGCGGATCGCCTTGCAGACTTCTTCGGCCTGATCCGAGGTTGCGGTCTTGCCCGTGCCGATCGCCCAGATCGGTTCGTAGGCGATGACGGCGGTCTTGGCCTGCTCCGCCGTGACATTGACGAAAGCAATCTTGATCTGCTTGCGTACCCAGTCGATCGTGATGCCCTGCTCGCGCTGCGTTAAGGTCTCGCCGCAGCAGACGATGGGCGTGATGCCGGTTTCAAAGGCCTTCAGCACTTTTTTGTTGACCGTCTCGTCGGTTTCCGCGAAGTACTCTCTGCGTTCGGAGTGACCGATGATGACGTACTGCACGCCCGCTTCCTTCAGCATGCCCGGGGAAATTTCGCCCGTGAACGCGCCCTTGTCCTCAAAGTACATGTTCTCCGCACCGATGGCGATCTTCGTTCCCTTCACGGCCTCGACCGCCGGGATGATGTCGATGGCCGGAACGCAGAACACCACGTCCACGCTGTCGCTCTCGACCAGCGGCTTCAAGGTCTCAATCAGCTTGACCGCCTCTGCGGGGGTCATGTTCATCTTCCAGTTGCCGGCTACAATTTTGCGTCTTGACATAATTATCCTCCTTACTTATCGTCCGCCGCCACAACACCCGGCAGGGCCTTACCTTCTAAAAACTCAAGCGAGGCTCCTCCCCCGGTGGAAATGTGACTCATCTTGTCCGCGAAGCCCATCTGGTTGACGGCCGCCGCGGAATCGCCGCCGCCGATAATCGTTGTGGCATCCGTGTCCGCCAAAGCCTGCGCCACGGCCTTCGTGCCCGCCGCGAGGACGGGGTTTTCGAAGACGCCCATCGGCCCGTTCCAGACCACGGTCTTCGCGTTCTTGGCCGCGTCCGCGTAGAGCTCGCGCGTCTTTTCGCCGATGTCCAGTCCCTGCATGTCCGCGGGAATCTCCGCCGCCGCCACCGTCTTCACTTCGATGGAAGCGTTGTCGATGGGATCCGGGAAGGACGCGGCAATGACCGTATCAACCGGCAGCAGCAGCTGCTTGCCGTTCGCCTTGGCCTTTTCGATCATTTCCTTGCAGTAATCAATCTTCGTGTCATCCACGAGGGACTGGCCGACCTCCATGCCCTGCGCCTTCAAGAAGGTGTAGGCCATGCCGCCGCCGATGATGAGCGTGTCGCATTTTTCCAGCAGATTGCTGATGACGTTGAGCTTGTCCGCCACCTTGGCACCGCCAAGGATTGCCACGAAGGGACGCACGGGATTTTCCACGGCATTGCCGAGGAAATCGATTTCCTTCTGCATGAGATAGCCTACCGCGCAGGCACCGCCCTTTTCGCGGACAAACTTCGTCACGCCTTCCACCGAGCAGTGCGCACGGTGCGAAGAACCGAAGGCGTCGCAGACATAATCATCGCACAGCTCCGCCAGCTCCTTCGAGAAGGCCTCGCCGTTCTTCGTTTCCTCCGGACGGAAGCGGGTGTTCTGCAGAAGAATCACGTCGCCCTCGGCCATGCCGTCGACCGCCGCCGTCGCTTCCGCGCCCGTCACGGTATCGATCGCAACGAACTTCACTTCCTTTCCGAGCTTTTCGGACAAACGCTTCGCGACCGGCGCCAGGCTCTCGCCCTCGTTCGGGCCGTTCTTCACCTTGCCCAGGTGCGAGCAGAGAATCACCTTTCCGCCGTCCTTCATCAGCTTTTCAATCGTGGGCAGCGCGGCCGTGATGCGCGTATCGTCCGTGATTTCCCCGCCCTTCAAAGGCACGTTGAAATCACAGCGCACTAAGACGCGGCGTCCCTTCACGTTGATATCGTCGATGCTTTTCTTGTTCAGACCCATAACCTGACCTCCATAAAAGAAGGCCCGGCCCTTTGGGCCGGGCCTTGTGACAAGCCTTACTTTAATTCCGAGAAATACTTAATGGTTCTCACCATCTGGCTGGTGTAGGAGTTCTCGTTGTCATACCAGGAAACGACTTCAACCAGTGTCTTGCCGTCGCCCGCCGGTGTGACCATCGTCTGCGTCGCGTCAAAGAGCGAACCGTAGGTCATGCCGATGACATCGGAGGAAACGATCTCGTCCTCGTTGTAGCCGAAGGTCTCAGGATCGGAAGCCTTCTTCATGGCCTCGTTGATCTCTTCCTTCGTCACTTCCTTATTGACCACCGCAAAGAGCAGGGTCGTCGAGCCGGTGGCCGTCGGGACGCGCTGTGCCGCGCCGATGAGCTTGCCGGACAGTTCCGGGATGACCAGGCCGATGGCCTTCGCGGCGCCGGTGGAGTTCGGAACGATGTTGAGCGCCGCCGCGCGGGATCTGCGCAGATCACCCTTGCGCTGCGGGCCGTCCAGAACCATCTGGTCACCGGTGTAGGCGTGCACCGTGCACATGATGCCGGACTCGATGGGCGCGAAGTCGTTGAGCGCCTTCGTCATCGGAGCAAGGCAGTTCGTCGTGCAGCTGGCCGCGGAAATGATGGTGTCTTCCGGCTTTAAGTTCTTGTGGTTGACGTTATACACGATCGTCGGCAGATCGTTGCCCGCCGGTGCGGAAATGACGACCTTGCGTGCGCCGGCGTCGATGTGTGCCTGGGATTTTTCCTTGGAGGTATAGAAGCCCGTGCATTCCAGGACGACATCCACCTTCAGCTCACCCCAGGGGCAGTTCTTTGCGTCGGCTTCCTTGTAGATCTTGATCGTCTTGCCCTTGACAGTGATCGTGCCTGCGTCATCGTCCGCACTGATCTCGCCGATATGATCCACATCGACATAGCGTCCCTGTGTGGAATCATACTTGAGCAGATGCGCCAGCATCTTGGGGCTTGTCAGGTCATTGATCGCGACGATCTCATAGCCGTCCGCCTCAAACATCTGACGAAATGCCAGTCTGCCGATTCTGCCGAAACCGTTGATTGCTACTCTTACGTCTGCCATGTGAAAAACCTCCTATGAAATAATATAGAAACACTGTGGTACGACTTCATGCGCTGCCAAAACAATCCTTTTGTCAGCAAATCCTATTGTAACGCGATTTGACGCAAAAAGCAACCGGCGGACCGTCCTTGCCAAGAAGACGTAGGGCGTGGGCCGGTTTGCGCATCCGCGGAAAAAAGTGCTATACTGTATAACAGCCTGTGACTTTAGTCAGAAAACGGCATGTCGGCAGACAGGAGGGTATGTCAGATGGAAAAGGCAAAGGTTTATTTCACGGATTTCAGAACAGGTCTCGGACACAGCCAGACGGAAAAATTACAGAAGCTCTGCCGTGCGGCGGGCATGGATAAGATCCACATGGATCACAAATTCGTCGCGATCAAAATGCACTTCGGCGAGCTCGGCAATCTCGCCTTCCTGCGTCCCAACTACGCGAAGGCGATTGTCGATCTGGTCAAAGAAAAAGGCGGCATTCCCTTCCTGACGGATGCCAACACGCTGTATCCCGGCAGCCGCAGACACGCGATCGAGCATCTGGACTGCGCGATGATCAACGGCTTTTCGCCGATGTCCACGGGCACGCAGATCATCATCGCGGACGGTCTGCGCGGCACGGATGAAATCGAAGTGCCGGTGCCGAACGGCGTCTACTGCAAGACGGCGAAGATCGGCGCGGCGGTAATGGACGCGGACATTCTGATTTCGCTCGCGCATTTCAAGGGACATGAAGTCGCGGGCTTCGGCGGTGCCATCAAAAACGTCGGCATGGGCGCGGCTTCCCGCGCGGGCAAGATGCACCAGCACAACGACGGCAAGCCCACGGTGGATCCGGCGCTCTGCGTCACCTGCAAGCGCTGCGGCAAGGAATGCGGTTCCGACGCGATTTCCTACGACAGCGGCAAGGCCGTCATTGATCACAACAAATGCGTGGGCTGCGGACGCTGCATCGGCGCCTGCCCCTTCGACGCGATCTATACGGAATTTGATTCCGCGAACGAAATGGTCGGGCGCAAGATGGCGGAATACACCGCGGCCATCGTGCAGGACCGTCCCGCCTTTTACGTCAACGTCGTCCGCGACATCTCGCCGAACTGCGACTGTCACGCGGAAAACGACGCGCCGATCTTACCCGATATCGGCATGTTCGCTTCCTTTGATCCGGTGGCGGTGGATCAGGCCTGCGTGGACGCCTGCCTGAAGGCGGAGCCGATTCGCAACTCCCAGCTGGGTGATAACCTGGCGAAGCCGGACTGGAAAAAGTACAACGATAATTTCTTTGACTCCAACCCGGACGTGCGTTACAAGGAAACGCTCGAACACGGCGCGCAGATCGGTCTCGGCACAAGAGACTATGAGCTGATCACCGTCTGAGCGGGCGCGTGATTTAGTCATGGCTCACCCGGGAGGTCACGGTCCCGGCGGTCCGGGCGGCCGCTTTCTGACCGAGGAAGAAAAGAAGAATCAGCCGAAGGTCACAAAGGCACTGCTGGTGCGCGTGTTTTCTTACCTGAAGCCTTATCGGAAGCAGCTTTCGCTGGTGCTGCTTCTGATTGTGATCTCCTCTGTGTTTTCGCTCGCCCCTTCCATCCTGAGCGGCAAGATCATCGACGAGGGTCTGATCGGCCAGAATCTCCGGGCGCTGGTGTTTTACATTGCGCTCTCCCTCGGCGTCAACTTCGCCTCCCATCTGATCGGCGTGGCGGAAAGCTACATCAACACCTGGATTGCGCAGCACATCACCTTTGACATGCGCAACGCGATGTTTTCGCATCTGCAGAAAATGCCGCACAGCTTCTTCACAGGCAGCAACCAGGGCGACATCATCACGCGCATGACGAGTGACATCGACGGCGTCGAGCGCGTGATCACGGGCACCTTCACGAGCATTCTTTCCAACTCCATCACGCTCGTCGTTGCGCTGATCGCGATGTACCGCAAGAACTGGATTTTAGCTTCCATCGGCGTTGTCATCGTGCCGCTCTTTACGCTGCCGACAAGGCGCGCGGGCAAAACGCGCTGGGATTTGACAAGACAGGCGCAGGAATGCAACGACGAAATCAACGGCATCTTAAATGAAACGATGT
Source organism: Lachnospiraceae bacterium (assembly GCA_017551665.1). GTDB lineage: Bacteria > Bacillota > Clostridia > Lachnospirales > Lachnospiraceae > Butyrivibrio. Next base: position 6,814 of record JAFZLB010000042.1, on the reverse strand, counting down.
CGGTCTCCGGACAGCTTCTCGTCAAGCTCTTCGGCAAAGAGGCTTATGAATACGAGCGTTACCGGGAAGCGAACGGCCGCATGATCCGGCTCAACATCAAGGAGAGCATGGCGGGCCGCTGGTTTTTCGTCATTCTGCGGACGTTCACGGAAATCGGGCCGATGCTGATTTATCTCGTGGGCGGGCTGCTGATGATGCGCTATGACGCCGATCTCACGGTCGGTGACATCACGGTGATGGTGGCCCTGCTGTCGCGCATGTACATGCCGGTGAACAACCTGCTCAACATCCAGGTGGACTGGGTGCGCGCGATGGCGCTGTTCACGCGCATCTTTGAATACTATGACATGCCCGTGGAAATTGAAAACGCCGCGGACGCGCTGACGCCGGAGGGCAAAGCCCGCGGGGAAGTCCGCTTCGACGGCGTGTGGTTTTCGTATGAGCGCAGGAGCGCGCAGGGGGAGAGTGCTTCGGCTGCAGCCGCGCAGCCGGAGGCCGGTGCGGTATCGTCGGAGGCCGATGCCGCGGCACCGATGACTTACAATTTGAAGGATGTTTCATTCACCTTGAAGGCCGGGGACTGCATCGCGATTGTCGGCCCCTCCGGCAGCGGAAAGTCCACCGCCGTCAACCTGATCCCGCGGCTTTACGATGTCAACAAGGGCAGTGTTCTCTTTGACGATGTGGACATGCGGAAGCTGGATCTCACCTGGCTGCGCACACAGATCGGCGTCGTCTCGCAGGAGACTTATCTTTTCAACGCCAGCATCCGCGAGAATCTGCTCTACGCGAAGCCCGACGCGACGGAAGAAGAAATGATCGAGGCCTGCAAAAAGGCAAACATCTACGACTTCATTTCCGCGCAGGAAACGGGCCTCGACACAATGGTCGGCAACCGGGGTCTAAAGCTTTCCGGCGGCGAAAAGCAGCGCATCTCCATTGCGCGTGTGCTCTTAAAAGACCCGGCGCTCTTCATCTTCGACGAAGCAACCAGCGCCCTGGATTCCATCTCCGAAGCGAAGATTCAGGAAGCGATCGAGCCGATCATCAACTCGCGCACCTCCATCCTGATCGCGCACCGTCTTTCCACCATCCTCTCCGCGGACGAAATCCTCGTCGTCAAAGACGGCGCCATCGTCGAACGCGGCACGCATGAAAAGCTCGTCAACGCCGGTGGTGTGTATACGGAACTCTACGAGACTCAGTTTAAGGCACAAGTTCCGGCAAGCGACCATGCCTGAGTCATGCTTGCATGAACGAAGGCATGGGCATTTGCCGGACGCCAGGATATGAGGAATACAGAGACGCGCCGCGAAGCAAGCGGCTCGTTTTCCGAATATCCGTCGGATTGCGGGAGTGCGTAGCACGAAGCAATCCGGGCTTGTGCCGGTATGTCGCCACAGTCGCGCCGCAAAGCAATCCGGAGTTGTTCTTTACTTGCATTTTTATCGATTCAAGGGCAATATTAAGTAGAGGTTCTATCGATCTCGAACTCGATCAGAAATGTGTAGAGCCATGAGGACGAAAGGCGTGAGCAAAAAGGAGAATCAGCCGCAAGTACATGCAAGGCACCTGATGCGGGCACTACCATTTGTGCTGACGGGAGGTTTTGCGCTTGCCGTCTATGCAATGCTGTTTGTGCTGCGCGGGTTCTGGCCCTTTGGCAACGGTTCCGTCCTGGTCACGGATCTGTATTCGCAGTATACGCCGTTGCTGTACAGATTCTATGACGTGGTGACGGGCACGAAGAACCTCTTTATGGAGTTTTCGCTGGCGCTGGGCACGCCGCTCTTTTCGGACACGATCAACGAGGTCATCAATCCCTTAAATTATGTCCTGCTATTGTTTGGCAGGGACAGGCTGTACCTCGCGCAGAATCTGCTGCCCGTACTTTATGGTACCGCCGCGGCGGTGACGTCGCATGTGGCGCTGCGGTATTTCTTTGCGACGGGTACGGGACGGCTCTGCGGAAGCGGGGCGGCTGCCGGTGCTGCGTTGCAAGGCGCGGGTGGCATGCGGTCCTGCGGCTTTCGGGCGCAGCTGTGGGAGACGGCGCTGAGCCTGTCCTACGCGCTGTCCGGCTACGCTGCGTATAACTATCAGATCATCAAATGGATGATTTTTCCCGTTCTGTTTCCGCTGTACGTGATGGCACTGCACCGCCTGCTGACGAAGCGAAAGGCGCTGCCCTATACACTGCTGCTCGCCTATCATCTGATGCTGAGCGTGCAGCTGGGCGTGATGACGCTGCTGTTTACGCTGTTCGCGACGGCATTCTATTTGCAGTGGGAGAAGAAGACGACTGCCGCAGCGGAGACCTCCGGAGAGACGCGACAGGCGCTTGCCGACGTCGCAGAAGCAGCGGACGGCGTTTCCGCCCTGCCGATGCTCGGGCTTTCGACACTCGCGGCGCTGCTGCTGGCCTCGCCCGTACTGCTTCCGGCGCTCTATACGCTCGTGACCAGCGCCCGGGCCGGAGAAATCGCATCGTATACGAATATCATGCGCCGCCACGGCCTGGACGATATCGCCGACCGCCTGTTCCAGATCGCACAGCCCGCACTCCTGGGGATGCTTGCGGCAGTGGCGCTTGCGTATCGCAAACGCCGCAGCAACCGTTCTTTCATCCTGCGCTATCTCCTGCTTTGGAATCTGTTTTTATGGTTTACGGCACTCTTCGAGCCCGCAAACCTCTTATGGCACCTCGGCTCCTACATCTGCTTTCCCGTACGATACGCCTATATGTCGCTGTTCTCCGTTGCTCTGACAGTGCGCTATCTCTGCACAGCCGCCGCGCCCGGTGGTGCTATGCCTTCCGCTGAGCGTCCTCTTTCTTGCCCGCTTTCCAGGGCATCAGTTGTCCCCGACAGGGGGCGATTTTTGCGCCACGGAGCCGAGACTACAGGCTCGGCGGAGTGCCCGGCGCAACCGGAGCGAAGCGGATGCATACGCCACCGAGGCAGGCGGCGTCCGGAAAAACGCACCGTAGCACTTTGCGCATTGTCACTTGCCGCGCTCGCCGGCGCGTTTGTCGTAACCCTGCGCCACGAACTGCCGATCACACAGATCTTCTCGTCCCTGGTGATCACCGCCTACCCGCGGATTTTGCTCTACGTCATCCTCGCCATGGCGCTGCTTTTCGCAGCAAGCGTCGCAGCTGCGACATCAGCTGCCGAACCATGCAGGCGGCGTGCGCGGCCTTTGTGCTGGCGACCTGCAAGCCTTGTCTGGCTGTCTGCCGCCGTATCCCTCTGCCTGCAGCTGTTCGTGTATCTGCCGGAGAGCTACGGCATCCGCGGGATGAACCGTGAGGCCTATGAACGGATGACGGAGACGGCAGCATCGCGGACGGCGGAAGAAGGTGCGTTCACGCTGACGCCGTTTGACGAAAACCTTCCGCGGAACGCCGCGCTGGTGAACCGCACACGCACGATCACGTCCTATCTGCCCGCCGTGCCGGAAAAGACGCAGTCGGTACTGTCCGCGCTCGGCTATGATACTTACTGGATGGCCACCTACGATACCGGCGGTTCGGAAGAAACGTGGCAGTTGCTCAATCACGCGTATCTTCTGGACGGGGCGAAACTGCAGGAGGCAAAGGAACGATATGAGCCGCTGCAGGAGTACATCCTGCAGGCTGTCGCTGCATATGAAAGAGAGAATGTTTCTGACGAAGCAAGAAGAGCGGATGACGTCATCTCCGTGCATGAACGCAGCGGAACGGTCACGGCCATGGTGCGGGATGCGAAGGACGGTGACTGTCTGCATCTTCCGCTGATCACGCATGACGGCTGGACAGTGACGCAGCGTGACAGCGACGGCACAAGAATTGTTTACGAAGCCGAAGCCGTGCAGGGCGCAGCCTGCCTGTTCACTATCCCGCTCCTTGAAGGCGACAACGAAATCACGCTGTCTTACACGCCGCCTTACCTGAAGGCAGGCTGTATTCTCTTGATCCCCGGCCTGCTCCTGTTGTTCATTTTGCAGCGCTTTTTCTCAAAACCAGCCGCCGCGTCCGGTGGTGCTATGCCTTCCGCAGAGCGATTTTTGCGCCACGGAGCCGAGACTACAGGCTCGGCGGAGTGCCCGGCGCAACCGGAGCGAAGCGGATGCATACACCACCGAGACAGGCGGCGTTCGGAGAACGGCGCTACCGACCGCTTCTGCCGAGCACTGTTCCGCCTGCTTCTCGCCGCCGCCATCCTCGGCATCTACCTGCTCCCGCTGGGCGGACTGGCGTATTATACCGTGCGGGAACTGCTGACCGGAAAGGAAGAAACAGAGGCGTATGAGACGCCCGCGCACGCGCTGCTGAAGGCTGCGTCGACAGAGGACGGCGTTCTTGTGGAGATGGCTGGCGAAAACCTGATGCGCGCAAGAGCGGTGACGGTCAGCGCGGACAGTACGGAAACAGAGAACTTCCCGGCGGCGCTGGTCAGGGACGGCGATGACGAATCCCAGAGCAGCCGCTGGTCCTCGGCCAATGACCGCGATGCCTGTGATCACTGGCTAAGGGCGGACTTCCCGGAGGAAGAAACGATTGCATTGCTGCGCGTGACATGGGAACGCGATAACATGACGGATTATGCGGTGGAGACTTCCGCGGACGGTCAGACCTGGACGGAAGTGATGGCGTTTTCGGAGGCACCGGAGGAACTCGTGCAGGACATCCGCTTCCCCGAGGCGGTAAGGACAAAGCACCTGCGGCTGCATTTCAGGGACGTGCGCAGGGAGGAAGAGGATGCCACGCTGTATTATCAGAATGTTTCCGTGCTGGAGCTGGAGGCGTATGACGAAGCGTCGCTGGAACAGTTTTTCGTGGAAGCACCCGTGATCCCTTCGGGCAAAAACCGCACACTGACGACGCCCGCGGTGCCGGAGGGATATGCGCTCGCCTTTGGCGGCGCGGATTATGAAATGCTGATCGACGAAGAAGGGAACATCGCGGACACTTACGCGGATGTGGAAGCGGAAATCGGCTTTACCTTGTCCTATGAAGGCGGACAGGCGGCGCTGCCCGGTATGCGGCTGACGATTCCGGCCAGTGAGGGTGGCGCGGCGCGCGTGGATCTGCCGGAGGGGATCAAGGTCGCGGAATGCGCGGCGGTCCCTTCGACGGGCTCAGGGACCGGGGCAGCCCTGCTGTATATCGACGCATCCTGCGCGGTGACGACAGACGTACAGACGGATGCCGACGCCTCCGCTTTCGCGCAAAACGCCGGCATCTTCACGGAAGAACTCGCGGCGTTGACCGCGACACTGCCGCTCCCTTCGACAGACGCAGGCACAGGTGCAGGACGCGTTCTCCTGACGCTTACGGACGAAAGGGACAAGCGCGTCCCCGGCGACGAAGCCTTCCTGCTGGAAATCGGAACGGCGGCGCAGCCGACGGACATTATCCTCACGGCGCGAACCGTGCAGGGGCTGCGTTGGGGTGAGGTGACGCTGCTGGAACTGATCGAAAAAACGGAGGGCGCGCTGCCCCGCTGCGTCATTCGTGATTACCCGCGTTACGAAGTGCGGGGCTTCGGTCTGGATGTCGCGCGGAGAATCGTGCCGGTGGAATTGCTGAAGCGGATGGTGGAAGCGCTCTCGCGGCAGAAAATGAATACGCTGCATCTGCACTTGAACGACAACCGCATTCTCGCGGAGCATACCTTCGACGGGACATTGGAGGGCGCGTATGATGTTTACGCGGGATTCCGCCTGGAATCGTCTTTGCGAAATGATGCGGGTGAGGGCATCACCTCGGCGGATGATTACTATACGGATGAGGACTGGCGGGAACTGATCGCTTACGCACAGGCGCTCGGTGTGACCATTGTGCCGGAGATTGATACACCGGCCCACGCCCTGGCCTTCACGAGCGTCTTTCCGGACATTGGTGTGCGGAGCCGCCCGGAGATGGCGGACACCTTTGATCTTTCTTCGGAAGACGCCCTGCACTTTGCGAAAAATCTTTGGAACGAATATCTTGCGGAAGAGGACGCGCTCTTTGCGGACTGCCCCATGCTGCATCTTGGCATGGACGAATACTTCGGCGACGGTGAAGAATACCTTGCGTACGCGAACGGCCTTACGGAGTATGTTGCGGGACTCGCGCCGGAGAAGGAGCTGATCGTCTGGGCTTCGCTTGACTGGTATGAGCTGCCGTATGCGCTGCCGGAAACAGTCACGATGCAGGTCTGGTCACCGGAGTGGTGCGATGTGCGCCGCGCCTTTGACAAAGGACACGGCATCATCAATTCGCTTTCGCATCATCTGTACATCATTCCCGGCACCGGACAGGAACTGCAGGAATTTGCCGAAGAGGAAGAGGACTGGGCGCCGAATGTCTTCGATGACGGCCGCCATACATATACCATCCCCGCATATTCCGCGCAGATGAAGGGGGCCTGCTATATGCTATGGAACGATCACTCCGGCGAAGGCGGCAGCCTGCGCGGGGAGTATGACGACGAGGTAATCTTCACGCTCTTTGAGACACCGCTTGCACCGATCGCGGCGCGGCTGTGGTAGCAGCTTCCCCAATCATTGCGGCTTTCCGGTTAATTGCGCAATCTGCGCTTCCAGCGTTTCGATACGCCGGTCTCTGTCGGCAAGATCCTTCTGACTTTGCTCAAGATCCTGCCTGCTTTGCGCAAGATCATTTATCAACTTAACTTCCCGGCGCTTCCGGGCACGTTCCCGGCGCAGCACGTCCTCCCTGCCTTCCGCCAGCTGACGTTCGTGCTCGTTTGCCGTGATTTCGTAGTACGTTTCCCCGGCTTTGCTGATGAAAACATCCTGTTTTGCGATCATTTTGATGTCCTCC
>JAFZLB010000041.1 GCA_017551665.1 Lachnospiraceae bacterium | reverse complement strand
CCCGAAGCGGCCGCGCAGGAAGACGCGCCGGCGGAAGGCGCGGAGGACGGCGGCAAGAAGAAATACTGGTACGTCGTGCACACCTATTCCGGTTATGAGAATAAGGTCAAAGCCAATCTGGAAAAGGCGATTGAAAACCGTCATTTAGAGGATCAGATTGTTGAGATCCGCATCCCCATGCAGGACGTGATCGAGACGAAGAACGGCAAGCGCAGACCGGTGCAGCGCAAGATGTTCCCGGGCTACGTGCTTGTCAATATGGATATGAACGACGACACCTGGTTTGTCGTGCGCAACACGCGCGGCGTGACGGGCTTTGTGGGACCGGGCTCCAAGGCGGTGCCGCTCTCCGACGCGGAGATCAAGCCCCTCGGCATCAAGACCGAGAACGTCACCGTGGACTTCAAGGTGGGTGATCTCATCGCCGTTATCGCGGGCGTCTGGAAGGATACGACGGGCGTCGTGCAGCGCATGGATATGAGCAAGCAGACCGCGACGATCAATGTTGAACTCTTCGGTCGCGACACGCCGGTGGAAATCAGCTTTGCTGAAGTTAGGCGTTTAGACAGGAGGTGAGCGTATCAGCTCTCGCCAAGCGGTCATGCGTGAGCCGTGCTTGCACGAGCGAAAGCATGAACATTTGGCGAGGCAACGGACACGAGGAATAAAGCGTTGCGAAGCGAAGCGAGTGACGCGAGTTCCGAGTGTTCGCAGCGTCGCGGGAGCGCGAAGCGCGGAGCGACGCGTGGCTGATACGCGGAGTATATTTACAAACTGGGAGGGCCGCCAGCCCGCTAACACCAAAAGGAGGTACAACATGGCAAAAAAGATCAAGGGCTACATCAAGCTCCAGATTCCCGCCGGAAAGGCAACGCCGGCCCCGCCTGTGGGTCCCGCGCTCGGCCAGCACTGCGTGAACATCGTCGAATTCACGAAGGCGTTCAACGCACAGACGGCGGACAAGGGTGACACCATCATCCCCGTCATCATCACCGTTTACGCGGACAGCTCCTTCACCTTCATCACCAAAACACCGCCCGCGGCTGTGCTCCTGAAGAAGGCGTGCAACCTGCAAAAGGCGTCCGGCGTGCCAAACAAGGACAAGGTCGCCACGATTTCCAAGGACAAGATCCGGGAGATCGCGGAGATTAAGATGCCGGATTTGAACGCCAACGATATCGACGCGGCGATGAGCATGGTGGCGGGCACGGCACGCTCCATGGGCATTGTGGTGGAAGAGTAAGGGGGTGAAGACATGAAACACGGAAAAAAATACAGCGAAACAATCAAACAGGTTGATAAGTCAAAGCTCTATGAGCCCGCAGAGGCCATCGCACTGGTGAAGAAAACGGCCACCGCAAAGTTCGACGAGACGGTGGAGATTCACATCCGCACCAGCTGTGACTCCCGCCACGCGGAGCAGCAGATCCGCGGCGCGGTCGTGCTCCCGAACGGCACCGGCAAAAAGGTGCGCGTGCTCGTGTTTGCCAAGGACGCAAAGCTGGATGAGGCGCAGGCGGCAGGCGCCGATCACGTCGGCGGCCAGGAGCTCATTCCGAAGATTCAGAACGAAGGCTGGCTGGATTTCGATGTCGTCGTCGCGACGCCGGACATGATGGGTGTTGTCGGTCGTCTCGGTAAGGTGCTGGGCCCGAAGGGTCTCATGCCGAACCCGAAGGCCGGTACCGTCACGATGGATGTGGCCAAGGCCATCGAAGAGATCAAGGCCGGTAAGATTGAGTACCGTCTGGACAAGGCGAACATCGTGCACTGCCCGCTCGGCAAGGCTTCCTTCTCCGAGGAGCAGCTTCAGCAGAACTACGAAGCGCTCATGGACGCCATCGTCAAGGCGCGTCCGGCTTCCGTCAAGGGTCAGTACTTGAAGAGCATCACGCTGGCCACGACGATGGGCCCGGGCGTGAAGGTGATTTCGAACCGCTACTAAGCATTATCGTCTTGGACACTGTTTTCAGCAAACAGACATCAAGGAGCGGATCCGGAGATGCCGGTGCGATGCGCGGGCATCCGGATCCGGCCTGAGGTTTGATCTATGAGTACGGGAATGATTGTTGCGGCGGTGCTGACGCTGTTGGGCGGAATCGGTGTCTTTCTGGTTGCCTGCAGTACCATGAGTTCCAATCTGGAAGCGGCGGGAAGTGAGCGCCTGAAGGCGCTGTTCGCAAAGACCGCCGGAAGCAAACTGCTCGGCGTCGGGATCGGTGCTGCGGGTACGGCTGCCATCCAGAGCTCCGGCGCGACCACCGTCATGGTGATCGGTTTTGTCAACGTGGGCATCCTCAGTCTGCGGCAGGCAGCGGCCATCATCTTCGGTGCCAACATCGGTACGACCATCACCGGCCAGATCGTGGCCCTTGGTATGTCGGGCTCGGGTGCCGTTTCCACAACCGTTCTGTTTTCGGCGCTGGCCGGCGTCGGTGCCTTCTGCATCACCTTCGGAAAATCCGCAAAATGGAAAACGCTCGGCGGGATTCTCGCGGGCTTCGGTATGCTCTTTATCGGTCTCAATATCATGAGCTCCTCCATGGAAGCCTTTGCCCAGGATGAGGCCGTGATCCGTTTTCTCGCGGGCATCAACAATGCCGTGCTGCTGGTGCTCATCGGTGCCGCGATGACGGCAATCGTGCAGTCTTCCTCGGTTATGACCTCCGTCGCCATCACGATGGTTGTCGCGGGGCTTGTCACGATTGACCAGGGCATCTTTCTGACGATGGGCTCCAATATCGGTTCCTGTGTGGTCGCGATGATCGCGGGACTTTCCGGGAGCACGAACGCGAAGCGGACGGCGGCCATCCACCTGCTGTTCAATTCCGCGGGTGTCATTTTCTTTCTGGTGCTGACGGGGATTCTCCACGTGGTAGCAGGCGCAGACTTTTCCATGGGAGGCGTCTTTGCGAAGCTCTTTCCTTCCGCGCCGCATCTGCAGCTGGCCATGTTCCATACGGTGTTCAATGTCTGTACGGTGGTATTGATGCTGCCGCTGTCGGATCAGATGGTGAAGCTGATCGAAAAGATGATTCCGGATAAAACGACGGAAGATCCGGACGCGCCGAGGCTGCATTATCTCGATGAAAACATGCTGCGGACACCGGTGGTGGCGATCGGGCAGCTCAAAAAGGAAATCGTCAACATGGGGGACATCGCGATACAGAATTTTTATCGTGCGCTTCATATCATTACCACGCTGGAGGAGGAAGAAATTGAGACCTTCCGGGCGCGGGAAAAGGAGCTGGATTTCCTGAACGCGGAGCTGGTCAAGTATATCGTGCGGCTGACGGGGAAGACGCTCAATGCGAAGGATCGCGCCTATCTGAATACCACGCTGCGTTCCGTGGCGGACCTGGAACGCATCGGCGATTATTCGGAAAACATCGTGGAATACGCGGACAATCTGAAGAAGGGCGGAGACCGCCTCATCGCGGAAACGGTGGAAGAGATCGGCAGCTTGAAGAAGCTCATGGAAGAACTGTATGCGCACTGCATGCGTGCCTATACGGACGGCAGCAGGAAGGAACTGGAGCTGGCGGACGAAATCGAAGACCGGATCGATGACTTCACGGAACGCATGGCGGAAAATCATGTGCGGCGCATGTCGGAGGGGACCTGCACGCCCAATGCCGGCGCACAGTGTCTGGAGCTGTCCTCCGACGCGGAACGTGTCGCGGACCATCTGATCAATGTCGCAAAGACCATCAAAAAGACCGCTTAGTCACACTTTTTCACCGGAATGAATGTCAAGGAATAATACTTGACAGACCTCATGGAGCGTGCTATGATATCCCTTGCTGTTTTGGCAAGGGGTGTTGTGATGGATACGATTGTCGACAAGGGTCTGCTCTATGATTTTTACGGCGCGCTGCTGACGGAGAGACAGCGCGAGATCTATGAAGACACGGTGTATCACGACATGTCGCTCGCGGAGATCGCGGAGAACCGCGGCATCAGCAGACAGGGCGTTGCCGATCTGCTGAAGCGCTCCACAAGGACACTGGCCGAATACGAAGAAACACTCGGCATGGTAAAGCGCTTCCGGACCATCGACGCGCTGTGTGAAGAGATG